>NZ_JAJNIF010000004.1:0-171161 GCF_022386595.1 Mammaliicoccus sp. G-M28 | reverse complement strand
TATATATTAACACCTTATTAAAAAAAATAAAATCATAAGGTCTATTTTAGTATGCCATTTTTTAATACTAGTACTTGACTAATCGTAGGAATGAGAGGCTGGGACAAATTAAATGTTCCAGCCTTTCTACTTGTTTAATGAACATGTTCTGTTTGATCCATACAACATAATAAAGAATTATCGTGCTGATGGTCTGATGTTTCTAATTGGATAGTAGCATGTTGTATGGATTTATGGTTTAGTTTATGGTTAATTTCTTCTATTATACTGTCGCATTCTAATACTGTTTTTTCTCTATCTACAACTGCATGACAACTTAATGCTGTTAGATCACTTGTGATAGACCAAATGTGCAAATCATGTACATCGATTATTTCTGGATGTGATGTGATTGTTTCTGAAATTTCGTGTATATCGATATTTGATGGTGTTCCTTCCATTAATACGTTTAATGCTGATTTTGTAACACCATATCCGCTTCTTATAATTAGCATAGCAACAATAACACTTGCTATTGGATCGGCTAATTTCCAACCGAAAATTATCATGATTATTGCTGCTACTATTGCACCGACTGACCCTAATAAATCTCCGAGTACATGTATAAAAGCACCACGCATATTTAAATTGTTTTTTGTGTCAGATCCTTTAAACATTAACCAGGCAATAACAAGATTAACGATTAATCCAATTGTACTAATGATGAGCATACCTGTTGAAGCTACTTCAGGTGGATTTATAAATCGTGAGATTGCTTCATAAAAAATGTATAAGCTAATAGCAATTAATAAAATTCCATTTATAAAAGCAGCGAGTATTTCAAAACGGCGATAGCCATAAGTTTTATGTTGATTTGCAACACGTTCACCGAATTTAAAAGCCATGAGTGCAATAAATAAAGAAATTGCATCACTAAGCATATGACCTGCATCTGATAATAAGGCTAAGCTATTTGTAACATATCCTCCAATTACTTCTACAATCATAAATAAAGTAATGATTATGAAAGAAATCAGTAATATTTTTTTATTATTTGTATGAACATGGTTGTGGTCATGTCCGTGATGTTCATGTCCCATATAAACACCTCTCAATTTAAATTAATGTTTAGCGTGTTCGATTGCTTGTTTTAAAAATAGAATAACGTGGTCATCATCAATTGAGTAGAATATGCTCTTTCCTTCTCTTTCAAATTTAACAAGTCGAAGATTCTTTAAAAATCTCAATTGATGGGAAACTGAAGATTGACTAAGTGACAGTGTTTCTGCTATACATCCGACTGAGTGTCTGCCTGTACAAAGTAAATGTAAAATCTTTACTCGAGTTGGATCACTTAATGCTTTAAAGGTTTGTGACACTAGTAACAATGTTTCATCATCTAATATATTATAAGTACTCATTTTATTCTCCTAACATATGAATATATGTTCATATGTTAATTCTATAAAAAATCGTCATCTATGTCAAATGATTATAAATTGACAAAATAGATGCTATTGTGAGATGTTTTGTTTTATTAAAATGTTTGGAGGATATTATGGTAACTATATATGGACTAACAGTAGATGATGAATCTAGATGTGAGCATTATCAAACACCTCTAGATATCATTGCAATTAAATTTAAATGTTGTAACAAATTTTATCCTTGCTATAAATGTCATGAAGAATGTGAAAAACATGAACTTAAAAGATGGGATAAAAGTGAATTTGATGAACATGCTATATTGTGTGGTGTATGTAAACAAACAATTTCAATAAATGATTATATGCTAAAAGAAGTATGCCCACATTGTGCATCAAGGTTTAATCATCGATGTAAATATCATCACCATTTATATTTTAAAATTTAATTTGGTTTAATGTTTTAAAGGTAATTTATTACAAAACGTGTTATAATATTTTTAACTATAAAAATGAGCATACAGTGAATGTTGAAAAGAGAGAAGGAGGACATTAAATGAAAGATTTAATAAAAGGTCATATATTAAGTGGCGAATTTGATACTGCATATAGATTGATGTCCGAAGTGGATTTCTTAGAATTTGAAGAACACTTCATTTCAGCAGCTCACGAAGAAGAAAGTACAATGTTTTATACTTTTATATTAGATTCTATTAAGAAGGAAGAAACAAGTGAACTTCATGACTTAGCATTTTTGTTACATGTCTATCCATATAGTGAGCATGATGGTGCATTCTACTCAGCTTATTATCATGCTGAAAGATCGATGATATTAACAGAATATAAAGAAGTGAAGAGTTTATTGCAAATGCTTTTATTACATGCAATTCCAGAACCTTTGCTATCCGATAAGCAAGCATTTGACATTAGTAAACAAATACTTAAAATAGATCCCGATAATAAAGTTGCTAGAAATATAATGAAAGAAACTGCTAAGAGAATGGATAAAGTTGTAGTAGATTTTTCACAATTATCTAATTCTCAAAATGCATAAACCTAGTCGTTTGACTAGGTTTATTTTTTATGGGATTATAGGAAAGTTACAAAAACAAATATTAGGAGAAACAAATGGATAATCAAGTTAAAAGAAAAATCATCATGATTGTATTTTTGGTTGGTACATTCTTCATGATTTTAAACGAGACGCTTTTAAATATTGCATTAAAAGAATTGATGTCAGTATTTAATGTTGATGCGCCAACTGTTCAATGGATGGCGACTGGTTTTATGTTAGTAATGGGTGTACTGACGCCACTGTCTGCCGTTGTAAATCAATGGTTTACAACGAGAAGGTTATTTTTAGGGTTAGTAACAGTCTTCACAATCGGGACATTAACAGCAGGTTTAGCAATTAATTTCCCTATGTTATTAGTTGGTAGAATGATTCAAGCAGCAGGAACTGGACTTATGATTCCGACAGTTATGAATGCAATGCTTTTGTTATATAATGAGCATGAACGTGGGAAAATAATGGGGCAATTTGGTTTAGTGATTATGTTTGCACCAGCACTAGGACCCACATTATCAGGTGTTATTGTAGACTATATGGGTTGGAGATGGTTATTTTTAATTGTCATTCCATTCATGATGTTCACCTTTATTTTTGCCTATAGATATTTACAAAATGTAGGAGAAATAACGAGACCAAAAATTGATGTTTTCTCAATTATTTTATCTACAATAGGTATATCAACAATCATTTACAGTGTATCTTCAGTTAGTAGTACAGAAGGTGGATTCTCAAATCCATCAATCTTTATAACGTTAATTGTTGGTATAATTATGATGACTTTATTTGTATTTAGACAACTTAAATTAGACGAACCGCTACTGGACCTAAAAGTGTTTAAATACCATAACTATACTAAAGGTGTCATTATATTTGTTGTAGTTATTATGACAATGTTTGCATCTGAAATAGTTATGCCTATGTATTTACAAGGTCCTATGGGATTCAGTGCTAAAATAGCTGGTCTTATTTTATTACCTGGCGCTCTACTTAATGGTTTCTTATCACCATTTATGGGGGCAATATTTGATAAAATTGGACCGAGAAAACTCGTTGTACCAGGTTTGATTGTATTATTATGTGTTTCAATATTTTATTCAACAATTCACCCGGGTATATCCGTTTGGGTATTTGTCGTTGTGTATATTATTTTAATGATCAGTATTTCTGCAGTGTTAATGCCTGCAAATACAAATGCTTTAAATGCTATACCTAAAGAAATGTATCCACATGGAACAGCTGTTTCAAATATGTTACAACCAATTGGTGGTGCATTAGGTATCGCTGTATTTGTGAGTATTATGAATAGTGGTCAAACTACAGCACTTCAAGGTATTAAAAATCCAACAACAGAACAAATTAATAATGCTATGACAGTGGGTATACATCATTCTTATTGGTTTGGTATTGTGTTATTAGTTCTAGCAATAATTGTAGGATTTACAGTTACAAGAGCGAACTATAGCAAATCATTGGAAGAAAAATCGTAACTAAATTTGTGTTTTTACAAAACCACTTACTTTTGTAAGAGGTTTTTTTTAATTACTGGAATAGTTTTTATGATAGTGGGTATATGTCACTATATTGAACAAGTAAATGAGGAGGAAGATTTGTGTCAAATGTTAAAGAAGCAACAAAAATAGGGTTTGCTTATGTCGGAGTCGTAGTGGGAGCTGGATTTTCAACAGGACAAGAAGTAATGAAATTCTTTACACACTATGGTTTGTATGGCTATCTAGGTGTAATCATCTCAGGGATTATGCTAGCGTTCTTTGGCCGACAAGTAGCAAAAATTGGTACTGCGTTAGATGCTGATGATCACAGCTCTACTATCAACTATTTGTTTGGTAAAGCAGGTATTGTTATAGACTATGTATTAATATTCTTCTTATTTGGAATATCTGTCACGATGATAGCTGGTGCAGGTTCTGCATTTCAAGAAAGTTTTGGTGTGCCAACATGGCTAGGAGCTTTAATTATGTGTGTGGTTATTTATATCACACTATTATTAGATTTTGATAAAATTGTTAAAGCTTTAGGTGTAGTAACACCATTCTTAATAATTATTATTCTTATCATTGCAGGTTATTTCTTTATAAATGGACATGTTGGTATTTCTGAAATAAATAGTACAGTAGAAGAGCCAAGTCTATTTTGGGGTATTGCTCAAGGATTCATTTATGGAGGATTAGCTTTCTCTGTAGGATTTAGTACGTTAATTGCAATAGGTGGAGACGCTGATAAACGTCGTATTTCAGGTTTAGGTGGAATTATTGGCGGTGTTATTTATTTAGTATTATTAGCACTGATTAACTCAGGACTATTAGCAGAATATCCTAATATTAAAGATGTAGAAATCCCTACATTAGCATTGGCTAGAACTATATCACCAATAGTTGGTTTAGCACTGTCGGTTATTATGCTAATGGTAATGTACAATACAATTTTAGGGTTAATGTATTCATTTACCGCTAGATTTACGGTACCATTTTCAAAAAAATATGTATTGTTATTAACGATCGCAATGTTATTGGCATATGGATTAAGCTTTGTAGGTTTCTCTGCATTAATAGATAAACTTTATCCAGCAATGGGTGTAATTGGTTTAGTTATATGCGGTGCAATACTCGTTAAATATATATTGAGAAAAAAAGATAATAAAAAACATATCGCATAAAATAAATGAATATGTTAAACTGTCTTCTTACATGAGGAAGTGAACATATGAAAAGGAAAAAACGACGGTTGTTTATTTTGATTGTGGCGATCATCGTTGTTGTAAGTGGTTTTTATATTTTTAATAAATATCAAGAACATAAACAACAAGAAAAACAATTGCAAGCGCAAAGAGCAAATCAATTACTTCTTAATAATAAAAAAGTGAAATTGATTCGGGATGTAAGTTATGGACATTCTGCACCAAAAAGTCAAATGGATATTATTGTGCCTTCAAAAATGAAAAAAGGTGAAAAATTGCCTGTCATATTTTGGACGCATGGTGGTGGATTTATCGCAGGGGATAAAAGACAAAAAAATCCATATTTGGCTCAAATTGCTGAAAAAGGATATGTTATAGTGAATGTTAATTACGCTTTAGCACCAGATTCGCAATATCCTACACCTATACATCAATTAGATCAAGCAACTAAATATACATTGAAATATAAAAATAAATTTAATATTGACCATAAACAAATTCTTTATGGTGGTGATTCAGCGGGAGCTCAAATAGCTAGTCAATATGTCGCTATTCAAACAAATCCAAAGTTACAACAGCAAATGGATATGAAAGCTAGTATCAAACAAGAGTATTTAAGAGGCGCAATTCTATTTGGTGGCCTTTATAATATGCAAACCGTAAGAAGTACTGATTTTCCTAGAATTGATTTATTTATGACAAGTTATACGGGTTCGAAAAAATGGGAAAGAAACTTTGCCCAGATTAATCAATTATCTACTGTAGATCAAGTAACGAAGTATTATCCACCTACATTTTTAACGGTTGGAGATGCTGACCCATTTGATCCACAAAATAGAGAATTTGATAAAGTGTTGAACGAACAAGGTATAGAAACAACAACTTCATTCTTTGATGGTACACATGGTTTGCGTCACCAATATCAATTTCACATGAATTTAAAAGAGTCTAAAACGACTTATAATAGTGTGATGATGTTTCTAGGTGCGAATACGAAACAGTCACCTTATGAGAATAATGCAACTCAAGAATCAGAAACGGTATTAAAGAAAGACAAATAAAAAAGACAAACTAAGCGAGCTTTTGCTTGATTAGTTTGTCTTTTTTTATAATAATTTAGCCATTACAAATTCATCATAAAATTTTTCATTAAAATATAACGTTTCTTCTTTTTTGCCTTCTACTTTGAAACCAAATTTCTCATATAAACGATAAGCAGGTTCATTCTCGGTAACAACGTTTAGTTCTAGTCGATGAAGTTGTCTTCTTACCGCCCATGCTTCTGTTTCTTGTAACAATTTATAGCCGATACCTTTGTTTCTAAAAGATGGAAGTAATCCCATAGCAATTTTAGCAGCGTGACTATTTCTTTTTGTTCTTCCACCTTGAAGTGTCACATAACCAATTAAAGCATCATTTAATTCGGCAACAATTATAGTAGAATTACTTGTTGTAATCATTTCTTCTAGAAATAAAGTTTGATTTTGTATTGAAATTTGATGTTCACCTGGATTAAATAATAGATATTCTGATTGATTAATCACGCTATCTAATAATTTATTAAAGTTTTCAACATCATTTATTCGAATTTCTCGTATGATTTCTTTCATAAAATATCTCCTATTTCTATTTATAAATTACAAACAATGTTATATTTATTGTAAATATGCAATAAGTTATAAATATTATAACACATATATAAAGTCCGAATGCAAAGGAGTGCTTAAAATGAAAGCGAATGTATTAATTTCCGGTGGTTCAGGATACATAGGTAAGCATTTAATAAGTACATTAAAAGATGTTGGTAATCTATATACGATTACAAAGTATGAAGCTGATATGATTGACATGGATATCACTTGGAGAAAATGTGATATTTATGTATTAAAGGATATGATTGATGCTTTGGAAGGTATAGACATTGCAATTTATTATTTAGATCCTAATAAAAAATCTGCAAAATTAACACAAAGTACAGCTCGGAATTTGAATTTACTTGCTAGTGATAATATGGCAAAAGCATGTAAAGAAAACAATGTGAAGAAAATCATCTATATTACCGGTTCTCCATTTGATCAAGAAACGATAGATACATTAAAATCAACAGGAATTGAAGTTCAAGCTACAGAGCAATCTATTAAACGACCAGCTGTTTCTATAGAATTACAAAAGTCTAAATTTGATGATGTAAGAAGTGTAGATAGAATGCCCATACCATATGAATGGGACATGGAACAAGTTGTGAAATATTACTTTGAATGGTTACAAGAAACAAGTGGTACCCTTGTCACTACAGAACTAATCGGTGATACGTATAATGTGTACTTTAAACATAGAAGTAATCCGTTATTAAAATTACAACGAATTACCCCAAGTATTCACGAGGATCTCATTCAGTTTAAAGTTGTTGGAGGCGCACTGGCAGTCAATTTGTATGAAGACAATGGTGTATTGGAATTTAGAAAGCTAAGACTGACGAATGAATTCATCGTACATTTATATAACTATATACCAAGAATACCATGGAGTATTTATTATTTATCTCAAGCACCTATTCATAATGTTACGATGAAAGGCTTTGAAGTGGATTGTAGAATAAAAGACTTTCAGTTACGAACAACGGCTGGAGAAATAAAAAAATATACAAAGTAAGAGGGATAGTATATGAAACTATTAATTATTGAGGATGATGAAACTTTATTTAAAGCTATGAAAAGCCAATTAGAAAAATGGGATTGGTCCGTACATGGTATAAATGATTTTGGCTTAGTGTTTGAAGAATATAAAGCATTACAGCCTGATATGGTTATCATCGATATTCAATTGCCACAATATGATGGATTCTATTGGTGTCGAGCAATTAGAAAACAATCTAACATTCCTATCGTGTTTCTTTCTTCAAGAGATCACCCAATGGATCAAGTGATGAGTATGGAACTGGGTGCAGATGATTTTATTCAAAAACCATTTCATACAGAAGTACTTGTTGCTAAATTACAGGCAATTTATAGAAGAGTTTATCAATATAATAAAGAGGAACCTAGAATTAAATTATGGAATAAAGCACGAGTAGATTATGGCAAACATGTTATAGAGAAAGATGATAATGAAATCTCTCTAACTAAAAATGAAATGTTTATTTTAGAAATATTGCTTAATCATAAGAATGAAGTCGTTAGTAGAGATACAATTATTACAGCATTATGGGATGATGAACAATTTGTTAGTGATAATACTTTAACTGTTAATGTGAATCGTTTAAGGAAAAAACTAACAGACATTGGACTTAATGATTTGATAGAAACGAAAGTAGGCAAAGGTTATATAGCGCATGAGCTGGAGGGATAAAATGATAAAATGGTTTGTTAAGGAAAAATGGACTTGGATATTATTATTTATTCTTATGCAGCTTATTATAATTTTGACAAGTTGGTTAGATGTAGCATTTTCAACAAGAAGTGCATTGTATTTAATAGGTATCAATTTTATTATTTTTATTGTATTTCTATGGTTAATTTATACAAGAGAAACGCGATTTTATATGGCGTTAAAGCATGACATTCCTATAAAAGAAATTGAGCATAAAGCATTAAATCAATCGGCATATGAGAAAATAATTTTCGACTATATTCAAAGTTATGATGAAAGTGTACGACATACTATACATGACCAAAATAAAGAAATTCAGCTTACTAAAAATGACTTACTCGATTGGATACATGAAGTCAAAACGCCTATTACAGCAATGAAGTTATTATTAGATCAAATAGAGGAAACAAAATTAAAACAAGACTTATTATATGAGTGGAGTAGAATAGACTATTTGCTCGATCAACAGCTATATATTAGAAGATTATCTTCAAAGAGTAATGATTTTTATTTTGGACATTATTCATTAAAAGATATGATTATTAAAGAAATTCAACATGCGCGAAATATTAGTATTGCAAAAGGGATAGGCTATGATATTCAAATAGATGACGAAAAAGTTTATACAGATGAAAAATGGTGTCGTACCATTATTAGACAACTGATTAGCAATGCGTTGAAATATACTAAAAATAGTGACATAACTATTTCTACTTATGAACAAAACAATCAATTGCATTTAAAAATCCAAGATAATGGTAGAGGAATAAAAACACGAGATTTGCCAAGAGTATTTGAAAGGGGATTTACTTCAACTACAAATCAAAGAGAGTCCACTGCTACAGGAATGGGACTTTATTTGGTTAGAGAAATTGCTGAAGGTTTAAGTATAAATGTAAATATAAAATCTACATATGGAGAAGGTACGACTGTGTTACTTATTTTCCCACATCCTAACTGTTTTACTGCTCTTGAACAATCAAGTGACAATAATGTCACTTCAAACCTCAAAATGTACGATGATTCAAAGGAGATTAATTAAAAAAGCCTTTAATATTGAATCATAGACAAATTTCAAAGGAGTTTTGAGGATGAGTATTTTAAAAACTGAACAATTAGTAAAAGTGTATGGTTCTAAAAAAAATCAACAAGAAGTATTAAAACAAATAGATATGACTGTAGAGAAAGGTGAATTCATTAGTATAATGGGGCCATCAGGTTCTGGTAAAACGACCCTTTTGAATGTTTTAAGTTCAATTGATTATGCTACGACAGGTCAAATTGAAATAAATGGCCATCTATTACAAAACATGAATAATAGACAAATGTCTAACTTCAGAAAAAAAGAATTAGGCTTTATATTTCAAGAGTATAATTTATTAAATACACTCACTGTACAAGAGAATATTATGTTGCCTTTAACGATTCAAAAAGTATCAAAAAAAGAGGCACAAATAAGATACGAAGAAATCAGTAAAGCGTTAGGTATATTAGATATCAAAGATAAATATCCAAGTGAAATTTCTGGTGGACAAAAACAAAGAACATCTGCAGCAAGAGCATTTATAGGACAACCATCGATTATATTTGCAGATGAGCCGACTGGTGCTTTAGATTCTAAATCTGCATCTGATTTATTGAATAAATTAAATCAAATGAATCAATCAACTCAATCTACAATCATTATGGTTACACATGATTCTGCAGCAGCTAGTTATTCAAATAGAGTTATTTTCTTGAAAGATGGAAAAGTATATTCTGAACTTTATAAAGGAGACGATGATAGAGAGACATTCTATAAAGAAATCATCAAAACACAAAGCGTGTTAGGTGGTGTTGTAAATGAGCTTTAATCAAATCGTTATTAAAAATTTAAGACGTAACATCCGTCATTATGGAATGTATCTCTTTTCAATAACGATGAGTGTAATGTTATTCTTTGGATTTGTTACGTTAAAGTATTCAGAAGATTTGAATGGTGTACAATCAGGTGTTAAGCCAGAAGCGGCTATAAAAGTTGGTATAACAATATTAACGGTGATTATCGTTATATTCCTACTTTATGCAAATAAATTATTTATTAAAAGAAGATCGAGAGAAATAGGCTTATATCAATTAATTGGTATGACAAAGCGTGAAGTTTTTAAAATATTTGCTTTAGAAAATTTTGTACTATATATGTTAACAGTCGTATTTGGTTCGTTTTTAGGTTTCTTCACTTCAAAAATATTATTAATGATTTTATATAAAATCATCGGCATTCAGCAAGAAGCACATTTAAACTTTAGTGGTGAAGCCTTTATCCAAACCATTATATTAATGGTTGTCATTTATTTAATAATTTCTCTTCAAAACATGATATTTATCAAAAGAAAAACAATTCTTAGCTTAATGAATGAATTTAATGCTACAGACACAAAAATTAAAAGAATTAAACTTTATGAATTAATTTTTGGAGCAATTGGTATTTTAATGATTATCGGAGGATATTATTTATCTAGCGTGATGTTTGATCAAATCGGAACAAAAGGTATGATGGGACTTTATGTGAACATGTTGGCGGTATTGTTCTTAACGATAGTAGGTGCTTACCTATTGTTTAGATGTTCAATATCACTCATATTCAATACAATACGCAAATATAAAAAAGGTATGCTCAGTGTTACAGATGTCGTTTCAACGTCATCAATCATGCATAAAATGAAAATAAATGCACTATCACTAACAATTATCGCAACGGTTTCAGCTATGGCGGTCGGACTATTAGCATTGAGCTATATCTCATATTACAATGTTGAAGAAACAGCTAGAACTACAGCACCAGATGATTATATTTTTGTAAATAAAGATGCAAATAATCAATTTAAAAAAGCTCTAAATGAAAATAATATACAATTTAAAGAGAAAAATTATAATGTAACACGATATGTAATTGATGATACTAAAGTGTTTGCAGGTGCTAACGATACGACAGGTAAATCATCTGACTTTCCAGCAACGGTTGCAAAATCTTCAGAATTTAAAGATATAGATTTAAAAAATAATGAAGTAGCTGTAGTAGGTTATAGTGATATTCTCGATAAAGTGATTAAAGTTAATGATGATGAACATATGTCATATAAATTGAATAATAAAACTAAGCAACTTAAAGTGAAGTCCATAAGTAAAGAATCTTATCTAGCCTCTATCATCACATTTAATTCACCAATCTATGTAGTTTCAGATGATACATTTGATCAAATGAAACAAAATGAAGTGAAAAATGATGATTATAATGAGCAATATGGACTTAATTTGAGTAACGATAAAGATATCAAAAAAGCTGAACAAATATTTGATAAACAAACAAATGATAACGATACTGCACTTTCATATCAAAAAATATATAAAGATTCAAAAAGTGGAATTGGCGTGATGCTATTCATTTTAGGGTTCTTAGGTATAGCATTTCTACTTTCAACTGGTTGTATCATTTACATTAAGCAAATCGATGAAACAGAGGATGAAACTTCAAATTATATAATCTTAAGAAAATTAGGTTATACATCTCAAGATATGTCTAAAGGTATCGCGTTGAAAATAGGGTTTAACTTTGCATTACCATTAGTAATTGGCTTAAGTCATGGCTATTTTGCAGCTAAATCAGCATGGTTCTTTATGGGGCAATCATTCTATACACCAGTGCTTATAGTAATGTCTCTATATTCTTTAATTTATATTTTGTTTGCTATCTTAGGTTATGTACATTCTAAACGAGTTATACAACGTGTATTATAAAAAAATCAGACTAATGCTTGCCATTAGTCTTTTTTTATGTTATAAAATACCAGTGTAAATAAACTGTTACAGAATGTTTACATATAAGATAAAAGATTAAAATTAAATTAATAAATAGTGGTCGAATTGATTTTGAAAGAGTACAATGAAAGAGTAATTACGTAAATTAAGATGTAAATTTTGGGAGGATTACTAATGTTTAATAAGAAAAAGGATAAGTTTGGTATTCAGTTAGAAGCTATAGCTGAGAATTTAAGCCGCGCATCAGTTGAATTTGGAGAAATGGATTTTGACTCAGAGTTCGACTTAAAAGCTTATTCAGATAAAATAAAAGCCTATGAGTCTAATGGTGATGATCTTATGCACCAAATGATCACTGATTTGAATCAGACATTCATTACACCGATAGAAAGAGAAGATATTTTAGAATTATGTGATGCATTAGATGATGTATTAGATGAAATGGAAGAAACTTCAGCGATGTTTGAAATGTACTCTATTAGTTATTCAGACGACTACATGGCAGAATTCGTTAAGAACATACAAGCCGCAATCAAAGAAATTGAAATAGCTGTAACTTTAGTAGCTGAAAAGAAATTCTCACATATTCGTGTTCATTCAATCAACATTAAAGAATATGAAACGAATTGTGATGTTATTTTAAGAGAATCTATCAAATACATTTTCAACAGTGAAACAGATCCAGTAACATTAATTAAAATTAAAGATATTTATGAATCATTAGAAGATGTAGCAGATAAATGTCAATTAGTAGCAAACAAATTAGAACAAATTATTATGAAAAATAGCTAAGGAGTTTTAAAAAATGGATAGTTTACTCATTATTACTGTAGCTATTGTTGTATGTGCATTACTTTTTGACTTTATTAATGGTTTTCATGACACAGCCAATGCAATCGCAACAGCAGTATCTACAAAAGCACTAAAGCCAAGACATGCAATTATATTAGCAGCGGTTATGAACTTTATCGGTGCGTTAGTCGCTACTGGTGTTGCTCAAACAATTGCCAAAGATATTGTAGATCCATTTAAATTAGAAAATGGTTCAATTGTGATATTAGCAGCTTTAATTTCGGCAATAGCATGGAATCTTATTACTTGGTACTTCGGGATCCCAAGTTCATCTTCACACGCATTAATAGGTTCAATTGCAGGGGCAGCTATTGCATCTGCAGGATTTGGAGTATTACATTACCAAGGATTTTCTAAAATTATACTAGCTTTAATCGCATCACCACTATTAGCATTTATAGTTGGTTTTACAGTATATTCTATATTCAAAGTAGTGTTTAAAAATAATAATTTGACTAAAACAAATAGAAACTTTAGATTTATACAAATTGGTACTGCAGCTTTACAAGCATTTTCTCATGGTACAAATGATGCTCAAAAAGCAATGGGTATTATTACAATGGCGCTTATTTCAGCAAATATGCAATCAACAACAGACATTGAGCTATGGGTTAAAGTAAGTTGTGCTACTGCAATGGGGCTTGGAACTGCAGTAGGTGGTTGGAAAATAATTAAAACTGTTGGTGGAAATATTATGAAAATACGTCCAGCTAACGGTGTAGCAGCAGATTTATCATCAGCATTTATTATATTTGGTGCTACTTTCATTCACTTACCAGTATCAACTACACATGTTGTATCTTCATCTATATTAGGTGTAGGTTCATCACAGCGCGTAAAAGGTGTGAAATGGACAACAGCACAAAGAATGATTATTACATGGATTATAACGTTACCAGTATCAATCTTACTTGCGTTTGTTATTTATCATATTTGTATGTTATTTGTATAAGAAATAAAATGATAAGAGGCTGGGACAATATATTTGTCTCAGCCTCATTTTGCTATTTTAAATCCGGTAAAAACGCACGAAGACTATTGAGATATCATGCGATTCACCCATATGATACTGTACCTACATACAAACAAAAAAGCCAGTTCACAATGTGAACTGGCTTTTTAAATATTAATGAATATATGAATAGTTATAAACTTGAGAAGCTGGTATTGTTCTATAATCAGTAACACCAGGTGCTGTATTGTAGTTAGTTTCTGAAACTAGTAAACTACCATCTGAATTAATAGATTCAACGTATGACACGTGACCATATTGTCCAGTTGTAGATTGCATAATTGAACCAACTGCAGGTGTGCTATCTACACGGAACCCGTCAGCTTGTGCAGCGCCAGCCCAATATTTTGCATCTCCCCAGTAAGTGCTAATTGCACTACCAGCTTGTGATCTACGGTCAAATACGTAATATGTACATTGTCCCCAGTCATATAAGTTTTGGTCATTGAACGATTGGCTACCACCAGTTTGAGATGGTTGCGTATTGTTAGATGGGGCAGTTGCTGTATCGCTACCACTTCCACCAGCAATTTTTAAGTTTTGACCTGGATAGATAATATAACCTTTTAAATTATTTGATTTCATAAGTTGGTCAACTGAAACACCGTGTTGTTGAGCGATTACATCTAATGAATCACCATTTTTAACTGTGTATGTAGAACCTGAAGTTGCTGTACTTTCTTGAGAGCCACTTCCTCCAGCTGAACTACTTCCGTTTACAGTAATGACTTGTCCTGGGAAAATCATGTTTCCTGAAATATTGTTACTAGATTTCAGTTGATCAACAGACACACCATATTCGTCTGCAATAATCCATAAAGATTCACCATTTTTTACAGTGTGTTGAGTTGATGCTTCTGCATCGTTGTGAGCTGCTATAGCTGCAACACCTGAAACTGCTGTTACTGCGAATGCAAATTTTTTCAAAGGCTTATCCTCCTCGTTATCTAAAAAATATAAAAACAGAATACTAATATATATAAATCCTTCGATAGATTTAATGGTAACAAAAATAACATTACATGTACTGTCTGTAATCACTTTGTAATAAAAACACAATAATTAGAACACGCTTTTATAATAAAAATTTAACTCACTAAAACGTGTTGTGAGCGTATCCAAATGCAATATGGTAAATTATGTATGTGAACTAAATGTTACAATTATGTAGAGACCTCACAATTGATATATAGCGTTATAACATGTAAAATGTTGGTATTACTTATAAAAAAGGAATGATTATGGATGAGTTATGAACATAATTATGGATCATATCAAGCTGATGACACACATGGTTCAGCAATTAGAAAAACTTGGCTATATTTCTTATACTATTGGGTGATTTTTGGTATTGGAACTTATTTAGGTCAATTTGTACCACCGGCATTACATCTTCCAATAACGATAGGATTATTTGTACTTATAATGCTCACACTATTTGTAAAATCATCTAGAAAATTTAGCGGTCTTATATCAAATGTCTTTGCTTTCTTAATAGGTATTATTTCATATACTTCCTTTATGTATTATTTAGGCACATTAGGAACTCAAGCATTTTATGGAAATATTGCATTAGCTATTGGTGCATTCGCAGCATTCGGAATTTTAGGTTATTTTATGATTGATGATGCATCAGGTTTAGGTGAATATTTATTCGTTACATTAATTGCACTTATTTTTGCGAGTCTTTTAGGTTTATTTTTGAATAACCCAATTTTTCATACAGTATTATCAGTAATTGGTATAGGTTTATTCTTACTATATACTGTTTACGACTTTAACCGTATGAAGTTAGGCAATTTTTCTCCAAGGGAAATGGGATTCAATTTATTTATCAATCTTCTTAATATCATTATGCACATATTACGACTCGCAAGTATTATTAAAGATTAAAATAGTTACTAAAGCGGCTGAAACAAATTAAATGTCTCAGTCGCTTATTATTTTTTGACCTGTAAACTTTGCCAGATTAGATCAATATTGTATAATAAGTATGTTAAATAACTCACTTTGAAAGAGAGATGGAATTATGGGACGTAAATGGAATAATATTAAAGATAAAAAAGCCCAAAAAGATAAAAATACAAGTAGAATTTATGCTAAATTTGGCCGTGAAATTTATGTAGCTGCTAAATCAGGTGAACCAGATCCTGAATCAAACCAAAATCTTAAATTTGTATTAGAAAAAGCTAAAACTTATTCTGTTCCAAAACATATTATTGATAAAGCCATTGAAAAAGCTAAAGGTGGATCAGAAGAAAATTATGATGAGCTAAGATATGAAGGATTTGGGCCAAGTGGTTCAATGCTAATTGTTGATGCATTAACTAATAATGTAAACCGTACAGCTAGTGATGTTCGTGCAGCATTCGGTAAAAATGGCGGCAATATGGGTGTGTCTGGATCAGTTGCATACATGTTTAATCATACTGCTGTATTTGCATTTAAAGGAAAATCTGTTGATGAAATTTTTGAACTTTTATTAGAAGAAGATTTAGATGTAAGAGATGTTGTTGAAGAAGAAGAGTTAACAATTGTCTATGCAGAACCTGATCAATTTTCACAAGTTCAAAATGTTCTTAAAGAAAATGGCGTAGAAGATTTTGAAGTTGCTGAACTATCAATGCTTGCTCAATCGGAAGTAACTTTATCAGAAGAAGATCAAGATACTTTTGAAAAGTTAGTAGATGCTATTGAAGATTTAGAAGATGTTCAACAAGTATTTCATAATGTAGATTTATAATAAGGAGTGCTTATGAATAAAGATAAATGGATTAATATGCTTGATTTAATGCCTCATCCTGAAGGTGGATATTATAAAGAAGTCATTAAATCAGAACAAACACTAAGTGATCATAACGCTTTATATACAAGTATTTACTTCTTATTAGAAAAGAACAATATATCTCATTTTCACAGAATACAATCAGATGAAGTGTGGTATTATCATGCAGGTCAAACGTTGACAGTGCATATGATACATCCAGATGGAAAGTATGAACAAGTTAACGTCGGACCTCATGTTGATAAAGGCGATGTATTGCAAGCGTTAGTACCTAAAGGCGTTATATTCGCTTCTACAGTTGAAGGAGACAATGACTATGCACTAGTAGGGTGTATGTGTTCACCAGGCTTTCAGTTTGAGAAATTCGAACTTTTCACACAAGATGAATTGTTAGAACAGTATCCACAACATGAAGAAGCAATTAAAAAATATGCATTTGAATCTATTAAGTAATCTATTATTAATAAAATGAAAAACGTTCAATTCGTATAATACGAATTGGACGTTTTTATGATTATTATAGTTCTCCATACACTTCTTTTGCAGTTTCAATAACGTAAGATAATTTTTTCCATTGATCTTCTTCAGAAAGGATATTACCTTCTTCTGTTGAAGCGAATCCACATTGTGGACTCAAACACAATTGTTCTTTTGAAACATATTTAGTAGCTTCATCTAATCTGTCTAAAATATTTTGCTTATTTTCTAATTCGCCTGTCTTAGAAGTGAAAAGACCTAAAACGATATAAGCATCATCTCTATTGAAATGTCTTAATGGTTCAAAGTCACCAGAGCGGTTATCGTCATATTCTAGGAAGAAACCTTGTAATTTCTCAGTGAATAAATCTTTAGCGATTGGCTCGTAACCACCTGTTATTGCCCACGATGATTGATAGTTACCACGACAAATATGAGTTGTGATAAGTAAATCTTCCGGCAAGTCTGCTAATGCATCATTGACTACTTTTGCTGCTAGTTTAATAGCTTCTTCTTTTTCTTCTGCAGTACGTTCTCTATTCTTAATTAGTTGTGTTGTTGCAGCTAACCCAGCCCAATATACATCGTCAATTTGTAAATAACGGCAGCCTAGGTCATAGAACTTAAGTATAGATTGGCGATAAGCTTCTGATACATCTTTAGCATATTCATAAATATCTGGATAAATTTCCTGATTTAAAATGTTTGGATGGAATAATTGATTAGGACTTGGAATAGAAACTTTGCTTGCAGCTCTACCATTTACTTTTTTGTGTAAATAATCAAAATGTTCAAAGTGTGGGTGTTCTGGATTAAATTTCACTTTACCTACAACTTTTACATCATGCTTTTTAGTTTCTACACCATTAAAAGTTAGCCCGATTTCTGGTTCGTAATCTTCAATACCTGTTAAATTCTCTAAGAAATCAAAATGCCAGTAAGAACGACGAAACTCTCCGTCAGTTATACTTTTTAATCCGACTTCTAATTGTTTTTCGATGATTTTATCAATTTCTTGGTCTTCAACTTTTTTTAATTCAGTTCCCGGAATTTCACCTTCTAAATATTGTTGACGTGCTTTTTTTAATGGTTCTGTTCTTAATAAACTGCCTACATGATCAGCACGGAAAGGTCTTAATGGTTCTGTCAATTTACTTCACTCCTATGTATATACTCTAAAAATTCTGAAAAATTTGATATTAATTAAAATTAACAAAGTAATACATCGGTGTCAATTAAATTTTGGTATAATTAGAATAAAAGGGGTGAATTAAACACTTGGCTAATAAAATAAAAAAAAATCAAAAGAAAAAAAGTAATTCAGTAAAAAGGAAAAAGAAAAATAATAAAAAGAAAAATAAATTTCAAAAAAAGCATTTATTATGGCTTGTATGCTTATTAGTGGTGCTTGTTATTGTCGTAAGTATTTTTCATGTGTTTAAAACTTTACCTCACGGAGTTTCCAAAATAAGTTCTGAAACTAAAACGAATCATGTTGAATTATTAACAGATGTCACTTATAAATCTGATAATAAAATGCATTATGAACATGAAATATTTGATAAAGTTAATGAAACAATAAATGAAGCTAATGACTTTATTATTATGGACATGTTTTTATTTAATAATTACAAAACTGGAGATAAAACATATCCAAATATAACGCATCGATTAACTCAATCACTCATTGCTAAAAAGAAAGAGAATCCAAATATTAGAATTATTGTCATTACGGATCCGATTAATTCATTCTATGGTTCTTATACACCGAGAAATATTAAGGCTTTAAAAGCAAACAACATAGATGTCCATTACACTGATCTAAGTAAATTGAGGGATTCTAATCCAATCTATTCAGGAACTTATAGAACGTTCTTTCAATGGTTTGGAAATAGTGAAAATGGTAAATTAAATAATCCTTTAAGCAGTGAAGGTCCTGATGTTACAGTAAGAGGCTATTTAAAAATACTAAATATGAAAGCAAACCATAGAAAGACACTTGTAACTGAAAAGCACGGTATGGTCTTATCAAGTAATCCACATGATCCGAGTGGATATCATCAAAATGTTGGTGTAAGAGTAACAGGACCCATTCAAAATGCAATCATTAAATCCGAAATAGCCGTAGCAAATATGAGCGGTGCACAATATTCAGCGAGTGACTTTAAGATTAACAATAATAGTTGGCGTGATGATGCAACATACTCAGTGCAACTAGCTACTGAAGGAAAAATTAAAGAACAAATTCTTAAAAATATAAAAAAATCACAATCTAAAGATCGAATTTCGATAGGCATGTTTTATTTATCCGATAGAGATGTAATCAACGAACTTATTAAAGCATCAAAAAGAAATGTGCAAATAAAGCTTATTTTAGATATTAATAAAGAAGCTTTTGGCAAAGAAAAACCAGGCGTACCAAATAAACCTGTAGCAAGTGAATTAGTAAATCGTTCAAAAGGGAATATTAAAGTAAAATGGGCATTAAGTAATGGCGAGCAATTTCATTCAAAATATTCATTGTTTGAACAACATGAAAACAAGAATGCTGCGATGATTTTAGGATCATCTAATCTAACACGTAGAAATATAGAAGATTATAACTTAGAAACAGACATCATAATTAAAGGTAAACAAGATGACGAAGCATTTACGAAACTATCTCAAAACTTTAATAAAGCATGGGATAATAAAAAATACACAATCACAGCACAATATGATGAATTTAAAGATGAATCATTGTGGAAGAGAGTATTGTATAGAATTCAAGAAAAAACTGGATTATCTAGTTTTTAATAGTTGGAAAGATAGAGACATCTATATTTACAAAAGTTGAAAGAAGTGTGAGCAAGGACATCCATATTCACACAAGTGGGAAGAAGTGTAAATGATTTTATAACAAAAAAGAGCAGAAATTCAATTTTAACAATGAATTTCTACTCTTTTTTATTATCTATTGATTTTAATAATATTACGATACATAATATCGGCCATCTTTTCTGGTGTTTCTTCACAACCATTTTTCAACCAGCTATATATAGAAGCTATTTGTCCGCCGACTGTGTAATCAAGAAAGTAGTTTACCTCTTCTAGTGTACCAAGACTATGAATCAACTTAGCAAATCTAGTTTTTAAGAGTGAAATAAAACTAATAATTAGTTCTCGCTCAGGATGTGTAACAAATACACTTGTAAAAAATCTTTGATGTTTAGCAATATAATAAAATACATTTGTAAAATATTGTTTTACGTATTTTCTTCTGTCATCAGGATTGTCTATAATAGAGCGTTCTATATTATCCATTAAAGTTTCATAATTCATCATATGGAATCTTTTTATTTCTTCGTAAGTTTCATATTTATCTTTAAAATGTGCATAAAAAGTAGAACGGTTAATACCACATTCTGCACACAACATTTTTATTGTTATTTCTTCAAAATGATAATGTTCTAATAAGTAAACCATATTACTCGTGATTAATTGCCTTGCATGTTTTTTCATATTTCACCTCGAATAATTACATAACTTATATTTTAACAAAAAGAGACGAAAATATACATTAATATTCCTTTTAAATATGAATATATTATGAATATTTATCTAACTTTTCTGTCATTTTAACCCGACAAATTTTTGGAATTTGTTGGTTTAATTTATTTTCATAGAGACGTATAATAAACAAATCATTGAAATATGGAGGAAATAGAGTAATGAAAAAAATAGTGCTTGTAAATGTTATCACTATAGTAATTTTAGTAGCAATCGGACTAGTAGGATTCCATTATTATAGTGAAGCAACAGATTATGTAAAGACAGAAAATGCAAAAGTAGACGGTGAGCAAATTAAGATTGCTAGCCCAGTTTCAGGTAACTTGGACAGCTTCGATGCTGAAGAAGGTAAAGAGTACGGTAAAGGCGATAAACTAGGAGAAGTTTCTGGTAAAGGTGAAGATGGACAATCTCAAACTATGGACATTAAAGCACCTTCAAAAAGTACTATCGTTAAAACTTCTGCAACAGAAGATAGTTTAGTTCAAGCAGGATCACCAATTGCATATGCATATAATTTTGATGATTTATATGTTACAGCAAATATTGATGATACAGACGTTGAAGATGTTGAAAAAGGACAGGCTGTTGACGTTTATATTGATGGCCAAGAAGCTAGTGTTAAAGGTAAAGTGTCTCAAGTTGGATTAGCAACAGCATCAAGTTTCTCAATGATGCCTTCATCAAATAGTAATGGAAACTATACAAAGGTGACACAAGTTGTTCCAGTGAAAATCACATTTGATTCTAAGCCATCAACAAATGTTGTTCCAGGAATGAATGTTGAAGTTCGAATCCATAAGAATTAAGGAGGGTGTATTATGACATCAACCTTTACGGTGGCTTATATAATTATTGCAATCCTTTTATGGGTTGGAATTAATGCATTTGTAGTAAAACGAAAAAAAAGCAAATCAGTTGCTAAAGATGTTTCAGATAATTCAAAAGTGAATGATGAAACTCAATTGAAATCAAAAGATGAAGACAACATCGATAAAAACAAACACACTCATATTGAAAAGATGGAAGAAGATAATGAACCGGCTAAAACAGAGACGGAGAAAACGACTTCTAACGATATGAAAACTGATGAACAAAATGATTCTAATGAAGAACATGAAGATTTATCAGACCGTGGTATGGAATTAAAAGATGATGAACCAATTAATGAACAAATTAAGAAAAATCATGTTAACTTCGTATACGGTAAAGGCATTTCAAGAAATAAAATTTTAGTTGCGATGATGTTTGGTATGTTTATCGCAATACTAAACCAAACATTATTAAACGTAGCTTTGCCTGTAATTAATAATGAATTTAGTATTTCTGCATCTACTGGTCAATGGTTAATGACAGGGTTCATGCTTGTAAATGGTATTTTAATTCCTATAAGTGCATTCTTAATTAGTAAGTATTCATATAGAAAATTATTCCTTATCGCAATGGTTCTATTTACGATTGGGTCAATAGTATGTGCCATTTCATTTAACTTCCCAATGATGATGACAGGTCGTGTCGTTCAAGCAATTGGTGCTGGTATATTAATGCCATTAGGTTCAAATGTATTTATGACAATTTTCCCACCAGAAAAACGTGGTGCTGCAATGGGTACTTTAGGTATCGCGTTTATTTTAGCACCTGCAATTGGTCCAACGTTATCAGGTTGGATCGTTCAGAACTATCATTGGAACATAATGTTCTATGGTATGTTTGCTATCGGATTAGTATCTATAATCATTAGTTTCTTCTGGTTCAAGATTTATCAACAAACATCTAATCCTAAACCTGATGTGCCAGGTATTGTATTCAGTACACTCGGCTTTGGTTTACTATTATACGGATTTAGTGAAGCGGGTAACGATGGTTGGACTTCATTAACAGTTTCTTTATCATTAGTTATCGGTCTAATCTTTACAATATTATTTGTTGTTCGTGAAGTTAGAATGAAAAATCCAATGCTTGATATGTCTGCACTGAAATATTCAGGGTTTACATTGACAACATTAATCAATGTGATTGTAACGATGAGTTTATTTGGTGGTATGATTTTATTACCTATATACTTACAAAATTTACGTGGCTTTTCTCCTTTAGATTCAGGTCTATTATTATTACCAGGATCACTTATTATGGGATTCATGGGTCCAATTGCTGGTAAAATGTTAGACTCATTTGGTATTAAACCATTAGCTTTAATTGGTTTAACAATAATGACAATCGCAACTTGGGAACTGACACAATTAAATATGGATACACCATATACAACAATATTAGTTATATATATCGTACGTTCATTCGGTATGAGTTTTATAATGATGCCGATTATGACTGCAGGTATGAATTCATTGCCTCAAAGACTTATTCCGCATGGTAATGCAATAAGTAATACTGTTAGACAACTAGCAGGGTCAATTGGTACAGCAATACTTGTAACAGTTATGACTCAAAATACGACTTCTCATTTAGCTAACATGTCAGATAACTTAGACTCAACTAATCCTATGATTCAAGAACAAGTTAAAGCACTTTCTGATTCAGTTGGTGGAGATGATGCTGGTAAATCTGTACTTATCGAATATTTAAATAAATTAGCAACTGTACAAGGTATCAACGATGCTTTCTGGATTGCTACATTATTTAGTGTTATTGCATTAATCTTAAGTTTATTCTTAAAAGATAAATCTCATTATTTATCTAAGGAATAGCAATGATTTCTAGAATTAAAAATATAAATTGGCTTTGTATTTTTAAATTATATATTAAAAATTAATTGTTAAAATACTACAAGTAAACGTCATGTTTCTTGTAGTATTTTTTTATAAATAAAAATTTAATTTAGAAAACCTATCTTGAATGCTTTGAATCGGGGCGAGTTTTTTATATAATGTAAAAAAGGAGTTGGTAACTTGTGAAAGTTAAGTATATTGACAAACGTCATTGGCGACGTCTCCTTAATCGCGAATATAAAGAAGTTGTACTGGATACGAATCACTTTAAAGGACTTGTTGGCTTAGTTACAATGGTACAGGTGAAGGAACCTTTAAAGGTTAATGTTGTAGGGAAAGAAATTACAGCTGCGGATAATGGTTATAAATGGATGCAGATCTTGCCAGAGAAAAAGCCGTATAGTATAACTGTAATGTATGACAAACAAAACAGACCAGTACAATACTATTTTGATGTGAATTTGAGGAATATCACTCAACTCGGTAATGCTAGAACGCTAGATTTATGTTTGGATGTGTTAGTAATACCGAAGACAGGTGAATATGAACTTGTTGATGAAGATGATTTAGAAAGAATGTTAAAAGAGAAAAAAATATCTAAAGCTCAATTTCATAAAGCATATGTAACGGCACATGAGATTATGTTTAAATTAGAAACTGACTTCAAGGGAATTGAAAAGAGAATCAGATATTGTTTTCATGAAATTATGAACGCAAAGTAATGAAACAACTATTTAATTGGATATATCTATAAATAAAAACGAGGATGCCTTTTATTAATGGCAATCCCCGTTTTTTAATTTTTATAAGAATATTAATGCTAATATTATTGCAACTGGTCCGACAACGAAACAATATTTACTAAAGATGCCGAGTTGACCACGTTCCATAATACCTTGTAACCATTTCAATGAGAAATAACTCGCTACAAGTGAAGCTACAAATGCAAATGCATATGAAATCATTAGTGATGTATCTGGAGGTGTTTCAATAATATCTTTAACGCCAAGTAAAGCCGTCCCAAGACTTACAGGTATATAAAGTAAGAATGAGAATTTAAACGCTGTTTTTTGATTCATCCCAACACCTAAAGCACCAACGATAGTGGCACCACTACGACTAATTCCAGGTATTAAAGCAACAGCTTGGAATAAACCTACAATTATGGCATCTTTAAGCGTTAAATCACCTTCTAATTTTTGGCCACGTTTATTTTTAATAAACCATAAGGCAATACCTGTTACGATAAGCATAAATCCTACCATGATTACACTTTTAGTATCACCAATTATATCCTTAAAGATAATGCCTAATACACCAGCTGGTATAGTGGCAATTACTAAATACATAGCAAGTTGAAAATTCTTTTTAACAGTTTCAGTACGATTGCCTTTAATATATTTTAATGTGTCGACAATTAATTCGATAATGTCTTTGCGGAATAATATAAGTACAGCAATCAATGAAGCGGTATTAACTACAATTTCAAATGTTAATCCTTCAGTATGTAATCCTAAAAATTCTTGTGCCATTACTAAGTGTCCGCTTGAAGAAATGGGTATGGGTTCTGTTATTCCTTGAAGTAAGCCAAGGAATATATATTTTATAATTTCTAAAAAGTTCATGATTTTATCCTTCCTATTTTATGTACATTCTCAACTATAACGAATTATAATTAGAGTTTCAATTTTAGAATTAAAAAAATTAATATTTCGGTCTAAAGTTGTAGTCGTGGTGCTTGAATTAAATCATGGTATAATAAAATGAAAGTAAGGAGTGTGTCATTTGAAAGTAGATGATTATAAGTTATTAGTAACATTAGAAGATGTAAAGACTTTGCGAAAAGCTGCAGACATTCTCTACATATCGCAGCCAGCAGTCAGTCAGAGATTGAAATCTATAGAAACCTTTTTTGGTATAGACATTTTTATAAGAACAAAAAAGCAGCTTATTACAACTAATGAAGGATCCTTAGTCATAGAACATGCAAGAAAAATGTTGAAAGAAGAACGTTTACTATTAGATAAAATTAGTTCGAAATTAGGAGAAGTAAACGGAAGCATTTCAATAGGTGTTTCTTCGTTGATTGGGCAAACAATTCTTCCACAAGTTATGGGGGAATATACGCATTTATATCCAAATGTAGATATACAATTACAAATTGGCTCTAGTGAACATATAAAACAATATCAAAATGACTTTCACATCATGGTAGTTAGAGGAAACGAAGTGATGAATGTTCAAAATGACCTTTTACTAAATGAACAACATTATTTTATTTATCCGAAAAGTAAAAAACAGGATTTACATCTATTACCAATGATTGAGTTTCAAGCAGAACCAATTTACTTAAAACAAATTGAAGAGTGGTATTCCGATTATTTACAACAAGAATACCACGCACTAATTAAAGTAGACCAAATAGCTACATGCAAAGAACTCTTATTAAATGGAGTAGGCGTAACAGTATTGCCAGAATTGGTAATAGGTGACATAGATACAGATAAATTTGAAATCAAGAAGTTAAATGTTATGCGTAAACCACTTACACGATCAACTTATATTTGTTATGAACATAATGTCTTACAGTTACCACAAGTTAAATCATTCATTGAAGTACTGAAAAATTATATTAATCAACTTGAAATAGGTAAGAAATAAAAGAAAGGCTGAGACAATTAATTTGTCCCAGCCTATTTATTTCTGAAGCCTTTATGTTTATGAAAGGCGCTTATATAATTTATTGAAAATATCACGTGTTTCTTCATTGATACCTTTGTGATTTAATATATATTCTATGCGCTCACGATTGCTACTATCTTTATAACGTGTTTCATTAAGCTCATAAATGGAAAGTTGTGGTTTACATGTATTTAATAATTTCATGTTATCATTCTGGGATACATAGCCTTCTTTGATTACTCGAAAATAGCATCCTGTTTTTAAATTGTCTGCCATACGTTTGACTAAATCTTTTATTCCATATCTTAAAGCGATTGTAGCACAAGGTTGTCTTGGACAAGAAACTTGAATGATGGCTTCACCAAGTTGATAAGTATCTCCAATATTTAAATCTTTTTCGGTTAAGCCAGACACTGTAATATTTTCACCAAAAATCGCATATTTGGGTAGTCGATCTATAATGTCATTCCAATAGGCATAGTTATCTTTACTGTAAAAACAAATAGCTTTTTCTGGACCACCATGACCTTTATATTGTTGTTGATCTTCAACGAATCCTGTTTTTGAAAGATACATTTTACTTTCGAAGGGTTCTTTAAAAATAGCAGTTTTTTTAGTCTTTTGATTGTTAAAAGTCACATCTTCGACTTTTCCAATTGAAATATAGTTCACTTTGTATTCCACTACAATATCCCCTTTAATTATATTTAGTAATGATTTTACATGTTTGTGATAAATATATCAATTAAGCGTTGACGTAATAGGTGTTTAGCATTAAAGTACAAACATATAATAAAAATATAGGAAGTTGTGAATTCATGTTTTTGAAATTATTTCAAATAAAAAATTATAAGCTCTTTACAGTTAATATGGGCTTATTAGGAATGGCTATTGCTATAACGGTTCCTTTTTTAGTATTGTATGCGACTCAGCAATTAGGGATGTCTAAAGGACAGTACGGTTTATTAATGGCGCTTGCAGCTAGTGCATCATTTACTGTGAACTCTATTGTTGCAAGATTCTCTGATAGTGGAAAAATTAATCGTAAATATCTCATCATCACCGCTTTAATAATGGGGGCGTTATGTTTCTCGATTTATTTCTACATACATACTATATGGCTGTTCATCGCTTTATATGCGATGTTTCAAGGGCTTGCTGCACCTGCAATGCCTCAAATGTATGCCTCAGCACGTGAATCTATAAATGAATCTGCTTATAAAGATAGAAGTATATTTGCCAATACTGTTCTACGTTCTACATTTTCATTAGGGTTTTTATTTGGTCCATTAATCGGAACATTATTACTTAGCATATTTGGGTATGATGGTTTATTTGGTGGAACGATGACATTATTTTTAACAGTTTTAGTTTTATTAATTATTTTTTATAAAGAACCTAAGAAAATTATCAATAATGCAATTGGAAACTTTCCTGAAAAGAAAGCTCCAAACTTAGTAAAAGAACCTACATTATTGATACCATTTTTAGCATTTATTTTATTACATGTTGGACAATGGATGTATACTTTAAATATGCCTTTATATGTAACGGAATATTTGAAAGATGATGAGTCGCATGTAGGGTATTTAGCAAGTCTATGTGCAGGTTTAGAAGTACCTTTCATGATTATATTAGGTATTATAGCAAGTAAATTTAAAACTAAGACACTACTTATGGTCGGAGCAATATTCGGATTCGGTTATTACTTTAGTATAGGTGTGTTTGATAGTTTCCAAGCAATGTTAATTGGTCAATTAGCATTAGCATTTTTCTTAGCAATTTTACTTGGATTAGGAATCAGTTATTTCCAAGACATTTTACCAGAGTTTCCTGGATATGCATCAACATTGTTTGCTAACGCTATGGTAATAGGTCAGCTAGGCGGAAATTTACTCGGTGGTGTGATGAGTGATATAGTAGGTCTAGGAAATGTGTTCTTCGTTTCAAGTTTATCAATAGGATTAGCATTTATATTATTAATTTTTACAGTAGAACATGTAACACATAATAACGTTAAAACAAGTTAGGAGTAAAATAATGACAGCAATAAGTTGGATATTAATTATACTAATGTTTGTAATTGCCTTTGTTGGTTTAATCAAACCAATTATTCCATCAGTACTATTTTTATGGGTAGGCTATTTTATATATCATTTTGCAATTGATTCAAGTAAATTATCGTGGATCTTCTGGACTGTAATGGTAGTACTTACTATATTTATGATACTTTCAGATATCATAATGAATAGCTATTTCGTTAAGAAATTCGGTGGATCTAAACTAGGAGAAACAATGGCAGCAGTCGGTGTAATAATAGGTTGTTTCGTGTTTCCACCATTTGGTATCATCATCGTACCTTTCGTATTAGTATTTGTTACTGAGATGATTCAAAAAAATGATATTTCAGCAGCTACGAATGCAAGTATCGGTTCATTACTTGGTTTCTTAACCAGTTCTATAGCCAAAGCCTTAATCATGCTCGTTATGGTTGTATGGTTCTTTATTGATATAATCTTTTAAAGAGAATCCCCCGATTCGTTGGAATGCCAACAAATCGGGGGATTTTTAATAGTTATATTTAAGTTGAAGGATTATTTTTTAGGGACAAAATTCAGAGAAATGTCCGTAAGAGGTAGTGTTAGGGACATAATTCCGAGAATTGTCCGTAAGAATTAGTCGCTAAGGAGCACAATTCAGAATTATGCCAGTAAGAACAATCTAAGGAGCACAATTCGTAATTCTGCCAGTTAGCGCAATCTAAGGAACACAACCTAAGAATCATACATAAAGAACAGAGCAAACACCAGGATGCCAGGTGTTTGCTCTGTTCTTACTATTTACTATTTTTCCATATCATGTTCTATTTCTTCTTTAGTTTCTCCGCTTTCTTCTAGTACCATTTTGCGATCGTACATTTTAAAGAATGGGAAATAAATTATTACGGATACTGTTATATTAATTAGGACGAGTACGATTGCTCGCCAGTCTCCTCCTGTTGCTAAGTATGCACCGATTGGAGCTGGCAGTGTCCATGGTGCCATTACGCTTGTTGCATTGACGAGTCCGAGTAATGTTGCGAAATAAGTTATGATGGTTAAAACGATAGGGATTATGATAAATGGAATAACCATTATTGGGTTTAGTACTATTGGCAATCCAAATATTACGGGTTCGTTTATATTAAATAAAGATGGTATAGAAACGGCTTTACCAAATTTTTTCAAGAACTGAGATTTCGCAAATAATAATATACATATAACAAGTCCTAATGTTGCTCCTGCTCCTCCAATCCATACAAACCACTGGAAGAATGTTTCTGGTGCTATATGTGGTAATGGTTCTCCTGCTGCATGTGCTTCTGCGTTTTTAGCTAAATATACTTCCCACAACGGACGTTCAATCGTACCTACAATTGACATACCGTGAATACCAAATGCCCAAAAGAATGTTGTTAAGAATACTGGTACTAATACACCAGGTAATGTATCACCTGCAAATACGAGAGGCCCTACAATTTTATCTACAAGTGTATGTAAATCGAGTTGAAATACAACTGTAATCACACTCATTGCACCGAGTACGATGACTACTGGTATTAACGACTCAAAAGAGCGACTAACGGATGGCGGTACTTGAGGTGGCATTTTAATGGTGATGTTTTTATTTTTACACAATCTGTATGTTTCTACTGAAAAAATTGCTACAAACATCGCGACGAATAATCCATGGCCACCTAAGTTGGTCATTGGTAAGACGAATCCTAATTCTTTATCCATTGTTGGCGCAATAGTTAATAAAAATGCTGCTGTAGAAAGCTGTGCTGCTGACAATGGATCTAAATCATAGGACTTTGCGAGATTGTAACCTATCCCAAAGACAATGTATAAACTCATAATGAACATGGTCATTCTATAAGGAATTAAAATTTGTTCTGCATGTTCAGTTGCCCACTGAGTTACTGCCCATGATTCAGGTAACGGTGGAGTTGCAAATATTAAAAAGAATGAACCGAAAATAATGAATGGGAGTGCCGAAATAACCCCGTCACGTATAGCGAGTAAATGACGTTGATTTGAAAGCTTTGTCATTGGACCAGAAAGTTTTCCTTCTATCCAAGTAGCAAAGTTATTCATAAAATTCCCCCTTTGTTTGTAAGCGCTTCGATTTTGTTATAGTATAAACTAAATAGATTAAATATTCAAAATAATATAAAAATAAATATATTACGAATGGAAGTGATTTCTATGAGGCGTTTAGGTATATCTTTGTATCCTGGAAAATCTAAAGAATCTGAGGATTTAAATTATATTGATAAAGCACATGAGCATGGTTTTACACGAATTTTTACGAATTTATTGCAATTAACTGATGATAATAAATCGACTTTATTACCTATCATTGAAAAAACGATTCGTTATGCTAAAAGTTTAGACTTTGAAATATTTATAGATGTAGCACCAAGAACTTTTAAAGTCCTCGGTATTGAACCTAATGACTTATCTTTTTTTAATGATCTAGGTGTTGATGGAATAAGGCTTGATGAAGGTGTAGGCGCAAAATTAACAAGTGATATGACGTATAATCCATATGACATAATGATTGAATTGAACATGAGTGTCATGAATCACTATATAGATAATGTAATGGACTTTGAACCAAATCGAGCTCATTTAGTAGGATGCCATAATTTTTATCCTCATCGATATGCTGGTATATCTGAAGCATTCTTTTTAGAAGGTAGTAAAAAATTCAAAAAATATGGTCTTAGAACAGCAGCATTCGTTTCAAGTGAAGAAGCTGACTTTGGACCATGGCCAGTTACAGAAGGATTGCCAACTTTAGAAGAACATAGAGGAATCCCCGTTTCTACACAAGCACAATACTTATGGGCAACTGATCTCATTGATGATGTGATTATAAGTAATTGTTATCCATCAGAAGAAGAATTAAAAAGACTGAGTTATTTAAAAAATGAAGCAATCACGTTTGATGTAAAGATATTTGATGATATTACGGAATTAGAAAGAAAAATAGTTATCGAAGAACCACATTTTTATAGAGGTGATGTAAGTGACTATATGATTCGTTCAACTCAAAGTCGTGTGAAATATAAAGCAGAATCATTTCCCGTTCATCATACAACCGCTATTAAAAGAGGTGACATCTTAATAGATAACGAAGAATATGGACAATATAAAGGGGAACTACAAATTGCTTTAAAGCCTATGATAAATACAGGTAAAGTAAATGTAATTGGTAGAATTGCACCTCATGACTTACAATTGCTCAATTATTTGAAACCATGGGCGTTCTTTAAATTTAATATTCAGGAGATGAAATAAATGAAAAAAATATTATTAGTTTGTTCAGCAGGTATGTCGACAAGTATGTTAGTGAAAAAGATGCAAGAGGCAGCAGAAAATGAAGGTAAAGATTATGAAGTCGAAGCTTTAGCCTTATCAGAAGCGGAAACAAAGGTTGATGATGTAGATGTTATTCTACTTGGACCACAAGTGAGATTTCAAAAAGCACAAGTTGAAAAAGTAGCTAATGGTAAAGTGCCGGTAGACGTTATAGATATGCAACAATATGGCATGATGGATGGAGAGCGTGTCTTAAAACATGCTGAAAGCTTAATGAAGTAAGGTGATATTATGGAAAAATACGAACAAATTGCTTTTCAAATCATAACTAATGTTGGTATGGCAAAGAGTAGTTATATGCAAGCAATTAATGAAGCTAAATCTGGAAAATTTAAAGAATCCGAAGATTTAATTAGTGAAGGTAATCAATTTTTAATTGATGGTCATAAAGTGCATAAAGATTTAATACAAGCAGAAGCTAGTGGTGAAACAGTACCGATGACGCTCTTATTAATGCATGCTGAAGATCAGCTTATTTCAACTGAAATTATTAAAGAAATGGCAAAAGAATTAATATATGTACATCAAAATTATGTAAAAAAATAAATGTCATAGTTAAAATATATATTTCAGGGTAAAAGAACGGTAATAAAATAAAGGAGTATATACAATGGCGAATAGAATACTAGCAATTACAGGTCCAACATCAGGAATAGGTGAATCAACAGTTAAAGAGTTAGCCAATGACTATGACATTATTATTTTATTGTGTAGAAATATAGACAAAGGTGAACATTTAAAATCACTTTTAATAGCAGAACATAAAAAAATAAATGTAGAAGTAATAAAATGTGACTTATCTAATTTAGCCAATGTAATGAAAGCCGCTACTCAAATACTAGATCAATATCCATACATTGATTGTTTAATTAATAATGCAGGTGTCGTTTCATTAACAAGACAAAAAACTGTAGATGGTTTTGAATTAATGTTTGGTACAAATTATTTAGGTCACTTTTTATTAACACATATTTTATTTGAATCTATAATGAGAAGCCATGATAAACAAATTATAATTGTATCTTCTGGGGCATATAAATATGCTCATATAGGACGTCATAATTTCAAATATCCATTGAGATTTAATCCGATTAAATCTTATAGCAGATCTAAGCTAGCTACATTGTATTTCATGCAAGAATTATACGAGCAGTTTCATCATCGTGGATTGAATGTAACAGCTGTCCATCCAGGCGCTGTCTCCACTAACTTAGGAAAAACTAAATATAATCATAGATTTGGGGATTTAATTTATAAAATGTTTGACTCTATGTTTATTTCACCTAGAGAAGGTGCAATGTCTACAATTAAAGTAACGAAAGATAAATCTTTATTTAATGGAGCATATGTATATGAAGGAAAAGTCACTGAATTAGAAAATCAAGGGCTTAATTATTATGACCGTAAAAGATTGATTAGAGAGACTTTAGAAGCATTGCAATTAGACCAATTTATGTATTTGAGCACAAATTAATAGTGAATGCGTTTACATTGAATATATGCTACTCAATTCATTGTTTTATTGCAAATTAAATTTTATAATAGTTGTTATTGTTAGAATATTTCCAATATTAATAAAGGGATGAGATACATGAGTAAGCATTATATTTTATTAGCGGATTGCAAAGATGAAATTGGTATTACATCACTAATATCAACAATTATAAAAGAAACAAATTCAAATATATTTCATTTAGATCATTATACTGATGTTCAAGAAAATGAGAATCACTTATATCTACGCATTGAATTTGATAAAAATGATGAAGTGAAATCAATTTTAGAAAAAGAACTAACAACAAGAAATATTAATTTTCAAATTTTTGACGCTGAAGAAAAAGTGAAAACGGCGGTATTAGTTTCTAAAGAAGATCACGCGTTAAGTGAAATTATATTACGCGCAAATCGTCAAGAATTCCCAATAGAAATAAGCTGTGTTATTAGTAATCATGAAAATAACCGTAAATTTGTTGAAGATATGGGAATACCTTTCCACCATGTAAAAGTGACTAAAGAAACAAAACGTGAAAGTGAAGATGAAATTTCGAGAATAAGTGATAGTTACGGAGTGGATTTACTCGTACTAGCTAAGTATATGCAGATTTTATCAGAAGTCTTTGTTGAAAGGCATCATCTAAAAATTATTAATATTCACCATTCATTCTTGCCATCATTTATTGGTGCAAATCCTTATAAACAGGCTTATACAAGAGGTGTCAAATTAATAGGAGCTACAAGTCATTATGTTACAGAAGATTTAGATGCTGGTCCAATCATTGAACAAGATGTTGTAAGAGTTAATCATCGATATTCAGCACAAGATATGAAAAATACTGGTAGACATGTGGAGTCTCAAGTATTAGCAAGAGCAGTACAGTGGCATTGTGAACACAAAGTGATTGTAAACGGAAATAAAACAGTCGTATTTACCTAAATACTTGTTAGCAGTGAGTATATTTGCTCACTGCTTTTTAAATTGTATAATATAGATAAAGTAAAATGAAAATTGGTGTGAATATAATGATTAAAACTTATTATTGTAATTCAAATAATGAACTAAAAGAAACGACATCACCAAAAGATATTGCAGAAGACAAAAAATGGTTATGGGTTGATTTAAACGAACCTACAGAAGAAGAGGCAAAAGTATTAGTAGATTATTTTGATTTTCATGAATTATCCATTGAAGATGCGACGCTTGTTCAACAAAGACCCAAATTCAAACAATATGATGATTATCAGTTTGTTGTGTTCCATGCGTTAGATTTAAAAACACTTGAAGCTGAAGAAGTTGATATTTTTATTGGCGATGATTTTATTGTGACTTATCATAAAGAACGCTTTGAAGAAATAGATACTGTTAAAAGAAAGTTGTTTAATCAAACAATCAATTTGGAAGAGCCAAAAGATATTTTGTTAAATTTGCTAGATGATATAGTAGATAATTATTTCCCATTTATTTACGATATTGAAGATAAAGTATTTAATTTTGAGGATCGTCATAATATAGATATTTCAACGAAGTCTTTAATAGATGATACTTTTGATTTAAGGCAAGAGTTGTTAATTATTAAACGAACTGTTCAACCAATGAGAGATTTGGTATATCGAATGAGAGAAGGTAAAGTATTACATCTAAATGAACAGCAATTTCTATATATTACACATATTAATGATCATCTTATCAAGCAAATGGAAATGGTTGATTCTTCGAGAGAAATGACAAGTGACATACGTGATAATTACATTTCTCTAAACTCATTTAAAATGAACAATATTATGAAAATCTTAACGATATATTCAGTAGTGTTTATGCCTTTAACTTTGATTGCAGGGATATACGGAATGAACTTTACAAATATGCCTGAGCTTAGTTGGCACGACGGATATTATATCGTTCTAATTATTATGGTCATCATTGCGTTTATAATGTTAACTGTTTTTAAAAGAAAGAAATGGTTTTAGGTATAGTAGTTATGTTGTATAAAAAAATATAATCATAGAAAGTGAGTGGGATTATTGAAACTTTATGGAGCGATTGAAGCAGGAGGAACAAAATTTGTATGTGCAGTAGGTGATGATAACTTAACTGTTATAGAAAGTGTTTCGATACCAACTACGGAACCAACTGAAACGATGCCAAAAGTTATAGAATTCTTTAAAGAGCATGACATTATAAGTATTGGTATTGGTTCATTTGGTCCAATAGATATTAATAAAGAATCTGATACATATGGTTATATAACTTCCACACCAAAGACAGCATGGAAAAATTTTGATTTCATTGGGGCTATTAAAGAGCATTTTGATATTCCGGTCGCTTTTACAACTGATGTAAACACTTCATTATATGGTGAGTTTAAAAAAGGTATCGCAAAAGATATTAATTCAGCAGTATATTATACAGTTGGTACAGGTATCGGTGGAGGAGCTATGGTCGGTGGTAAATTTGTTCAAGGATATAGTCATCCAGAGATGGGACATATGACAGTAAAGATACATGAAGATGACCAAAGCTTTGAAGGTAAATGTCCATTTCATGGTAACTGTTTAGAAGGGGTTGCATCAGGACCTGCTATTGAAAAAAGAGCTGGTATATCAGCGAAAGAGATTAAAGAAGATTCGAAAGATTGGGATATAGTAGCTTATTATATTGCTCAGGCAGCATTGAATACAACGTTAATGTTATCACCAGAAAAAATCATTTTTGGTGGAGGCGTAATGCATCAAAATCATTTGTTGAGTAAAATTCATAAGCAATTTGAGTTATTAAATAATGACTATATTGCACTTCCACCGGTAGAAGAGTACATCGTTTCTCCAAGTTTGAATGATGAACAAGGAATAATTGGCTGTTTAGCTTTAGCACAAAATGAAAATAAAGCATAAGAAGGTGTGAATTATGGAATTATTAGTAACATTAGGTGAGAATCAAACATTAGAAACAGACAGACTTATATTGAGACCTGTAAGTTTAGATGATACAGAATCACTTTATGAATATTCATCTAATATAGAAAATACTTCTCATGTATTTCCAACACATTTGTCAAAAGAAGAAACAAAAGAAGTCATCGCAAATTACTATTTGAAATCACCATTAGGCAAATATGGAATAGTCTTAAAAGAAGAACATAAATTAATTGGCACAATAGATTTAAGAGTAGATACAGAACATAAAAGAGGCGAGATAGGATATGTGCTCAATTTAAATTATTCTAAAAATGGCTATATGACAGAAGCGGGATTAGAGATATTGTCATTGGCGTTTGATAAGTTAAAATTAAACCAAGTAAATGCAATGCATAGCACTATTAATCCTAAATCTGGACAAGTTATGGAAAGATTAGGAATGAAAAAAATTGGTGTTATGCCAAAAAATAGAATTCATAAAGAAAAAATTGTAGATGATGCTATTTATGTTATAACGAATGATGAATATAAAGAAATGAAAAAAGCAGCTAATTAAGCTGCTTTTTTCATTTTAGTTAGTGCCTTTAGCCCATATGCAAATATACCATAACCAATTAAAGAGCTAGGTAACCATCTCTTTGTTAAAGAGATGTCCTTATTCTTATTGATAAATATATAAGGTACTAACGTTGATATTAAGTAAAGTACTAGAACTTTTTGATAACGTTTGTTCATCTTAAACACCTCACTTCATTACCTATATTATAATCTTTTTTTGAGGTGTAGTATTATCATATTATTACAAAATTAGTACATTCTTTATTCAAATTTTGCAAATGATGAAGCTGGTAAGCGTGATGCTCTATCATTCGTCATTTCACCTTTACCAATTGAAATAAGCATAGCGGGTACTAAGTTATCGTCAATATTAAATGCGTCAATTACAGATTGTTTGTCAAAGCCAATCATAGGGCAAGTTGCATAACCAGCATCCTCACTGACTAACATTAAACTCATCGCAAATAATGATGCGCCACGTACAGCTTCGTCTCTTTTATTGAGATCACTTTCAAAGAATCGATTCACACTTTCGATTAAGCCTTCTCTTTTATTAGCTGGAATATGTTCGTGTTCAATCCAGTCATCAGCTATATCTCCAATTGTTTCATGTGCATTTAAATCACCTAAAATGATAAATGTTGCACTTGCTTCTTTTATTTTAACTTGTTTGTTAGCTGCGTTATATAACTTTTCTTTAGCTTCATCAGTGTCAGCTACTATTACTTTCCACTGTTGTAAATTCCAAGCAGATGGTGATAGTGCTGCTTTGTCTAATAAATCATAAATTGTTTCTCTATCTAAATCATATTGCTCATAAGATTTTACTGAGCGTCTTCTTTCAAGTGCTTTGGTTAATTCCATTATCTTCCCACTCCTTATATTTCGATATTTTTATGTTCATATAAAAAAGGAATAATTACAAACTTTCTGCTTATTTGAAATATAAAATTGAAGGCTTATTAATATAATTTATAAACAGATATTTGTTACAATATAAGTAATAAGAAAACTTATTGATATTTGATAGTTCAATGACTAAAGGAGCGATGCACATGATTGATATTCATAATCATTTATTATATGGATTAGATGATGGTCCAATAGATGCAGAAAGCATGCTTGAATTAGCAAGAGAAGCCGAAAAAATTGGGATTACTGATATTGTAGCAACACCTCATTATATAGAACATCGTTTTAAAAATAGTGCGGACATAGTTAAAGCAAGAACTGAAGAAGTACAATCGTTATTAAAAGAACATCATATTAATATAAAAGTGTATCCTAGCCAAGAAATTCATATGTTTGGAAATGAGTTAGCAGGATTGGAATCAGGAGAATTGTTACCTATAACTGAAGGCTCAAGATATGTATTAATTGAATTTCCATTCTTTACAGTTCCAGACTTTGCGAATAACACGTTTGACCAATTATTCGATGCAGGGTATCGTCCTTTATTAGCTCATCCAGAACGTATCATTCCTATACAAGATAAACCTCAAATTTTATTTGATTTAATTAAAAGGGGTGCTCTTTGTCAAGTAACTGCTGGTTCATTAGTAGGTAAATATGGTGAAGATGCAAAAAGAGTTGCTGATTATTTATTGGATCAAGAAAGTATTCATATCGTTGGAAGTGACGCACATAATACATCTAACAGAAATTTTCATATAAAAGAAGCATATGATTATATTGAAGAAACTAATGGAATTGACACAGTTAATCAAATGAAAGATAATGCTCAAAAAATACTAAATAATGATGAAATATAAAAGAAGAAGGATGGGACAAATTAATTGTCTCATCCTTCTTCTTATTATTAACACGTTGTTTGCAGTGGTTCCGAAGTTTCATTTCTATTAACGGCAAACATTAATAAGCTTGCCATAATAACCATGATAAAACCAAAATATGGTGTGAACGATAATGATATATGATTTAATATAAATCCACCAATAACTGATCCAAGTGTTATACCAATATTAAAAGCAGATATATTTAGACTAGATGCAAAGTTGACTGTTTCTTTACTATTTCTCTCTGCGAATAATACGACGATAAGTTGGAGACCAGGTACATTCATAAATGCAAATAGGCCCATTAATAAAATACTTACTAATCCTACTACATGAAAATGTAACGTAAGTCCTACCAGTAATAAAGTTAAAGCTTGTAGTAAGAAAATGATCGTTAATGATTTTGTAGGAGCGTGATTTGTAAGTTTTCCTCCTAAAGTATTACCAATCGCAACCATTACACCATATAATATCAAAATAGTAACGATACTGTTTGATTCATAGCCTAAAATATGAGTAAGAATCTCAGTTAAATATGTGTAGACTACAAACGTACCTCCATAACCGAGGGCAGTTATTAAATATATTGTCATAAGGGGTTTGTTTTTTAAGACTGCAAGTTGCTTAACAATTGGTGCTTGTTTGTATTCAGTTAAATTTTTAGGAACAAATGCTATATTGGCAATAAGACTAATAATACCTATTATAGCAATTGTGTAAAATGACATTTCATATCCGAAATGTTGACCAACCCATGTACCAAAGGGAACGCCTGTTATAGTAGCAACTGTTAAACCAGTGAACATAAGTGCGATTGCGCTAGAACGTTTATGTGGTGGCACTAAATCTGCAGCAATAGTTGTGGCAATTGACATAAACACACCATGAGAAAAAGCACTGAGCACTCTCATTAATAATAATAAAGTGAATGAAGTAGCCATTCCTGCGAATATGTTAGCAATTATAAAGATGACCATTATAAGAATAAGCACAGTCTTTCTTTTCATGTTATTTGTTAAAGGTGTCAAAATAGGTGCACCTACAGTAACACCAATTGCATACAAAGATACAGTTAATCCTGCGAGAGGAATTGTGATATTAAAAGCATCTTTGATTAATGGTAATAAGCCAACGCTGATGAATTCTGTTGAACCGATGGCGAAAGCAGATATAGCTAGTGAAATAAGTGCAAGTTGATTAGAAAATTTATTTTTCAATTTGATAGTTCCTTCCTTTGTTATAAGATATGTGTTATTTTAAAACGTAACAATACAAATAGGAAGTACGCACTTTAAAGTCATATAGGTACCAAAAAGTACCTTAAGGAGGAAATGTAATGGAAGTAACAGAATATAATATAGGTGTAGAAGCAACAATAGACGTGATTGGTGGTAAATGGAAACCTGTTATCCTTTGTCATTTAAAGCATGGAACAATGAGAACATCAGAACTAAAAAAAGCTATTCCACACATTACACAAAAAATGTTAACTCAACAATTAAGAGAATTAGAGAAAGACGGAATTATTAATCGAATTGTATATCAACAAGTACCTCCGAAAGTAGAATATGAAATATCTGATTACGGTAGTTCATTAAATGAACTATTAGAAAACCTATGTAAGTGGGGAGAATTTCACATTAAAAAAAGACAAGAAGATGGTGAGTTAATACAGCTTGAAACAGCAGAATTTGTTGATTAAGCTTAATACTTCTAAATTTAGACAGCTGTTTAAAGAGAAAATACAGTCTTCGTATAAGGATAAAATAATTGTATTTTCACACAATGAGCCTTAAAATAAAGAAGAGAATTATAACATGACATGAATTATTTCTAATACAAGTTAATATGTGCCCTTAGGTGCTTAAATGATATATTTGGTGGGACAAATATATCATTTAATGACGACACTTGAAGATATAGATGTATTAGATAATATAAATATGTTAATTCGATTAAAGAATTTGGGGAGCGCTATATATGAAATTAGGAGAACGTGTAAAACAAAGGAGAATAGATTTAAAGCTTTCTCAACAAGCATTAGCTAAGGGAATCGCTACACAAAGTCAAATTTCTAAAATTGAAAAGAATGAATTGCAACCGGGATCGCAACTCCTTTTTAATATTTCTAGAAGACTAAATTGTAGTATGGATTTCTTGTATATAGGTGATGAATTAGATACACAACTAGAACAAAAATTAAAAGTCATAGAAAGATTGTTAGAAGATCGTGATTACGATGCTTTAATTCCTATTATTGATGGTAATTATTTATCTAATGGATCTGTTGATGAAATTGCAGCGTCTAAGTGGGTAAGATCAATTATAGGTTACTATAAATATGGCGAGGTAGAACAATCACTTCAGATGATTGAAGAAGCATATCAATTAATAGATAGTAATATGTATGTCAAATTACAAGTGTCTATCTGTAATACAAGAGCAGTCTTTTATTATAGTCAAAATGAAAATGAAAAAGCGAAATCTTCATTAGAACAAGGATTAGAAATTGCTAAACGTTTAAATGTAGATGATAGTTATCAAATTAAACTACTATATACATTATCAAATATTTATGCTAGCGAAAGAGCATATGACAGATGTTTAGCATATGCACAAACTGCCTTAGATATTACAATTAATTCAAGTAGATATAAGTTATATAGTGAGCTAATATATAACATCGTGCATTCAAAAATAGAAATGAAGATCAGTAATGACAGTGATAAAAAACAATTAGAAGTCGCACTATTTTTAAGTGAACAGTCTAAAAAACATAACATTACAATATTAATTAGAGATTTAATGAAATTACTATAATTAATTAAGAGGTTGGGGCAAATTAATTGTCTCAACCTCTTATTATTATATTGTCAGTAATAATACCGATAGATTTGAGCAAATATTGAAAGTATTGTCCATATAGCTCTATTTATGAATATCTTTTTAGTATTTCTGAATGTTCGTTTTCAGTAAATAATTTAATTATAGAGTCAGTTTGTAATTGCTCATTTAGTTTGGTTTCTAAATTTTGAATAGCCTTGTATTTATTATTATTTGTATATGGATATGTATAGTTTAATTTGTTCATGATATGTGAGGTAACTGCCTCTTCTAAAATAGAATTTTCAGATGTTGAATTTAATTGCCTTAAAAGTAACTTTGTAAAATAGTATGCGATTATGTCATATAGATCATCATAATGTTCGCACAATGACTCTATGAAAAAGTATATATGAGGTGTGTCTTCAATTTTAAGAAAACCGTCTTTTCTGTAAGCACCAATTAAAAAATATATATCGGGTCTTAAATAAGTATTAAATTGTTTGAGTATTTGTAGTCTAACTTCAAAAATAATATGAACTAATTTGGTGTTTATTTTCAAAATTTGAGCAGTATCTGTTTCTAACTTGGATAAAGTTGTTGATATGTCATCCTCTAAAAATATTAAATTTTCTTCGGCATGTTGAAATTCAGAGCGATATTTTGCGTAATATGTTTTAAGTGAAGTATCGGTTAAATGAAAGTTATTAAAAAAATCATTTATTGTATTACTAATAATCATAATATTACCCCTTAATTTCTTCTTTTTCTTATTATACGTTATATTACCTAATTTTTATTATTTAATCATTCAAGGATTCATAAATGCTTATTACGAAATTTATATTTGACGAGAACAAAATTGTCCTGTACCCTTTTAAAGTATTCAAGATATAAATAAGGAGATAACAATGGAACAAATAGATAAAAAAGGGTCTTTCATAGCTTTATTACCATTAATCGTGTTTGTGACACTTTTCATTGGTACAGGATTAATTAAGCATGACTTTAATTTCTTACCACTAAATGTAGCTATACTTATTGCGGCAGTGTTTGCATGTGCAATGTATCCAAAGACACCTTTAGCAAAAAAACTAGATATTTTTACAAAAGGTGCTGGACATCCTAATATTTTATTAATGGTGTTTGTATTCTTAATGGCAGGTGCTTTCAGTGAAACTGCTAAAAGTATGGGTGCTGTTAGTTCAACAGTTAATTTAGGATTATCATTAATACCTGGTCAGTTTTTATTAGCAGGATTATTTATAGTAGGTGCTTTTATTTCTGTAGCAATGGGTACTTCAATGGGTACTGTAGCTGCACTAGCCCCTGTGGGAGTTGGCATATCTGAAGCAACTGATATTTCACTAGCTTTAACAATAGCAACTGTAGTAGGTGGGGCAATGTTTGGTGATAACTTGTCTATGATTTCTGACACTACAATAGCTTCTGTAAGAACACAAAAAACAAAAATGAGCGATAAATTTAAGATGAACTTCTTAATTGTATTACCAGGTGCAATTTTGACAGTGGTTATTTTATGGTTTATGACTAAAGATGCAGGGATGGCGGATGCTAGTCAAGGCAGTTACAATTTAGTCAAAGTTATACCATATTTATTTGTACTAATTAGTGCATTGTGTGGAATGAATGTTCTCTTGGTATTAGTGCTAGGTGTAATCGTTGCAAGTTTAATTGGTCTAATTGATGGATCGTTTACTTTAGGCGATAACTTAAAAGCAATATCTGATGGATTAATTGGTATGCAAGATATCTCAATGATCGCACTTCTAATTGGTGGTATGATTGGTTTGATTGAATATCACGGTGGTATAAAATGGTTGTTAAATATTGTTACAAAACGAGTGAATTCTAAACGAGGTGCAGAGTTTGGAATAGCTGGTTTAGTAAGTGTTACAAATTTAGCAACAGCTAATAACACAATATCTATCATTACTACTGGTCCATTAGCAAAAGAAATAGCAGACGATTTTCAAATTGATCGAAGAAAGTCTGCAAGTATTCTAGATATATTTGCAAGTACGATACAAGGTATTATTCCATATGGAGCACAAGTACTAGCTGCTACTAGTGTAGCTGGTATTTCGACAGTATCATTATTACCATATTCATTTTACCCATTTTTACTAGGAATATGTGGTATCGTATCTATATTGATAGGATATCCAAGAAATAAAAAGCTCAAAGCAGATCATTAGAACGCAAGTTGAATATATAAAAACAATACGCCCCTAATCCAAAATAATTGGATTAGGGGCGTATTGTTTAGGCTCTTTTTTCTTTAAGTTCATATCGATAAGCAGTTTCACCATGGAAAGCTACATCTAAGCCTTCTAGTTCTGCTTTTTCATCTGTTCTTAAAGTTGTAAAGATACTTATTGCTTTAGCTATAATATATGTGACAACTCCACTGAATGCAATCGTTACAATTACTGCTACGATTTGCACTATTACTGGCATAAATCCGCCACCGAAGAAAACACCGTCAGAGATACTTGAATTTACATTTGAATTTTGAAATAATCCAGTTCCTATTGCACCGACAATTCCACCAAAACCGTGTAATCCAAATGCATCTAATGCATCATCGTAATTAAGTAATACTTTTAAATGTGTTATAACGTAGTAACATACAAATCCACCTAATATCCCTAGTATCATTGAACTACCATATCCAACAAAGCCAGCTGCTGGTGTGATTGTGACAAGCCCTGCTAACATTCCTGATAAAGTACCAATTAAAGTCACTTTTTTCTTTTGCATATATTCCAAAATAGACCAACCGGCTATACCAGCACAAGAAGCTAAAATCGTATTTACAAAGGCTAACATAGCAACGGAATCAAATGTTAGCGCGGAACCCGTATTAAAACCGAACCACCCAAACCATACTAGTATACCGCCGATTAGCGTGATAACTAAATTATGTGGAGGCTTTTTGTTACTAGGTTTTCTTGAACCAAGTAATAGGGCAAGAACAAGGCCAGATACACCAGATGAAATATGGACGACTGTACCGCCAGCAAAATCTATCGCACCTAATTTATGAATCCAGCCGCCTCCCCAAACCCAGTGTGCTACAGGACTGTAGACTAATAATACCCATAAAGCCATGAATATTAAAAAAGGACCAAATTTCATTCTTTCTGCAACTGATCCTGTAAGAATGGATACCGCAATCGTGCAAAATGTTAATTGGAAAAGCATAAATAAGGCAAATGGTATGGTTTCACTAAAATTACCGTTTGGTTCAAAACCTACACCATTTAGGAATACATGGGAGAAATCACCTATAAATAAGTTGTTTCCTCCGAAACTCATTGAAAATCCAATTAATACCCAAGTGAATGTAACAACTACAATTGCTGAAATACTATGCATCGACGTATTTAATACATTTTTTGATTGAACTAATCCTCCATAGAATAGTGCTAAACCAGGTGTCATTAACCAAACTAATAAAGTACATCCAAATAATAAAAGTGTATCTGTCTGACTCATCTTCCATCATCTCCTTATTTTTTTAAAGTATAAAATATAAAATAAGAAAAAAGAAATATGAGTCAGGTAAATTTACACTATGTGTAATGTTAGTTAACACACTTTTGTAGTTGAACTATTTTACACCTAAATAATCGAATGTAACTGCAGCGACTGACTTAGCTGCAATTAGTAAAGAACCTTCATCAATATCAAATTTAGGATGATGATGTGGGTAAGTTTTTTTGTCTTTAGGACTTGCACCTACATAGAAGAAAGTACTAGGTAATTCTTTAGCATAATATGCAAAGTCTTCTGAAGGTGGTTGTGGTTCACAACGTTCAACACTTTTAACTTCAGAAATATTTGCTTCCTCAATCGCTTTAGCGACTTGCTTCGTTAATTCTGGATCATTATATAGTACAGGATAATCTCTAGTATATTCTAAGTCACATTGAACACCATACGTTGATTCTAAACCTTTAGATAGACGTTTAACTTCATCTTCTATTAGATGTAAAGTTTCTTCGTTCATACCTCTAACGTCGCCTTCAAGCGTAACTTCATTTTTAATAATATTAAATTGTCCTTTTCCGTCGAATGAACCGATTGAAACGACGCCCATATCAAACGGATTAAGTCTTCGTGAAACAATCGTTTGTAGAGACATGACAAAGCTACTCGCTGCAACGATTGGATCGTTTGCTAAATGAGGAGATGATCCGTGTCCACCGCTACCTGTTACTTTTAATTTAAATATATTTCGACCAGATTGAACATTGCCTTCTCTGTAATAAACATGATCACTTTCTAAAGCGCTCATTACATGAACGCCGATTACATTATCGACACCATCAAGAATACCGTCTTTAATTAAATATTGTGAGCCACCAGGAGGTTTTTCTTCAGCAGGTTGGTGGATAATGACAATTTTTCCTTTAAGTTGATCTTTAACTTCTATTAAAGTTTCTGCAAGAACTAATAAATAAGCTGTATGAGCATCGTGACCACATGCGTGCATAACACCTTCATTTTTAGAACTGAATTCCAAACCTGTATCTTCTTTAATTGGTAAAGCATCAAAGTCAGCTCTTAGTGCCAAAGTCTTACCTGGCTTTCCTGAGTCAATTGTTACTTTGATACCATAAATTCCTTCTCCGCCAATATGTGTTTGGAGTGAAACATCTTTATCCTTATAAAAATCTTCAATATATTGTGCTGTTTCTTTTTCTTCAAAAGATAGTTCAGGATGTTCATGTAAATATCTTCTAATCTCAATCATTTTGTCTTCTTTTTTTGATAATTTTTCATAGAAATCATTTAACATATTACGTTCCTCCTTAATAATACTTAACTTAATTATAATAGAAAAAGTCAAAAATATCTTGTTTCAAGAATGAATTTGATATTGACACTACATATAAACGAGAGTAGAATGGTCAAGTATTAGTTAGCAAAGCTAACTTTATTTCATGAGAAAAGGTGACAAAAAATGGAGAGCTTTTTATTTACATATACTAATTTGTATAGACCGTATATTCATCATATTAATGCCATATTAGAGCCCTATGATTTATATGCTGCTCAGTATAAAGTGTTACATGATATTGCAAACAACGAGCCTACAACACTTGTGCAAGTGTCTAAACGTTCTTTTATTGAAAAACCTACTGCTCGTAAAATTATCAAAAAATTGATTGATCTTGAACTTGTTCAAGCTGTTAATAGTAAAGAAGATAAAAGAGAAAAGTTTCTTACATTAACAGAAAAAGGCCAACAGCAATTTAATGAAATACATGAATCCATTGTAATATTTCAAAATAATTGTCTTCAAGCTGTTGAAGCAGATGATGCAGAGCTTGAAAAAGCACAGAAATTATTAGAAAAACTTAGAAATCATTTAATAGAGGAGGTAACAAATAATGGCTGATCAATTAAAAAAGCCAATTTGGACAAAAGACTTTATATTTAACTTTGTCATTAGCTTTTTCATATTTTTATCTATGTACTTATTATTAGTAACAGTAGGTGGATATAGTAAAGAAACATTTGGTGTTTCTGATAGTCTGGCTGGTTTAGCTTCAGGACTTTTCATCGTAGGATCTTTAGTCGGAAGATTTTTAACAGGTAAATATATCAATATAGTAGGGACTAAGAAAGTGTTAATTATTGGTGGAATCTTACTTGTAATTACGAATGGATTATATCTAGTATCAGCATCATCATTTGCATTATTACTTATCGTACGAATTTTAAATGGGGTAGCAAGTGGGGTAGCAAGTACAGCTACAGGAACAATTGCTGCATTTATAACGCCAGCACAACGCCGTAGCGAAGGAATAAGTATGTATAGTTTAAGTATGGTTCTAGGGACTGCTATCGGACCATTTATCGGCTTATTATTATATCAACATATTCCAATGACTGGACTATTTACAATTTGTACGATATTAATCGTTATCGCATTTGTAATGTCACTATTTATGAAAGTTGAAACACCAGTAATGCCAAGTGCACAAACTGAAGAGAAAAAAGGATTTAGATTATCTGACTTTTACTCAGTACAAGCTTTACCAATTGCAATTGTAGTAGTGATTGTAAGTATTGCATATTCATCAGTATTGTCATTTATACAATTCTTTGCTCAAGAAAATCATTTAGTTGATGCAGCAAGTTTCTTCTTTGTTGTATACGCAATTGCAGTATTGCTAACAAGACCATTTACAGGAAGAATCATGGATCAACGTGGAGAAAATATTGTTACAATACCAGCATTTATTTGTTTAGTAATAGGTTTGTTCTTAATTAGTATAGCAAGTAATGGAGTAGTATTACTTATAGCAGGTGCATTTGTAGGACTAGGATTTGGTAACTTACAATCTATCTTCCAAGCACTCGTAGTTAAAGTATCACCAGTAGAAGCCATGGGATTAGCTACATCTACTTATTTCATAGGTTTAGACTTTGGATTAGGATTTGGACCATATGTATTAGGTAATTTCACAAATTCTATCGGCTATTCTGGGTTATACATGGCAATGGCAGTAGTTGCATTATTAGGTTTAGTCGCATTCTACTTCTTGCATATGATTAAAGCTAAAAAAGAAGCAAACTATAATTCATAAAATAAAGTGCTAATAAGTGATAAAGTAAAATGCAAAAAATGAATTAAGTTGTAGATTAACTCAGTAGTTAATCGAAGAGATGTTGTAAGTTGTAGATTAACTCGGTAGTTAATGGAAGAGATGTTGTAAGTTGTAGATTAACTCAGTAGTTAATCGAAGAGATTGGTTAAGTTGTAGATTAACTCGGCAGTTAATCTAAGAGATTGATTAAGTTGTAGATTAACTCGGCAGTTAATCGAAGAGATTGGTTAAGTTGTAGATTAAGTCGAAAGTTAATCTAAGAGATTGGCTAAGTTGTAGATTAACTCGAAAGTTAATCTAAGACAAATTCACAATAAACACCATAAAGAAAAGATCCTAGGACATTTATGTCCTAGGATCTTTTCTTTATATATTATCCTTCTAAATCAACTGAATTAATGTCGATGCCTAATGCGTCTGCTACACCTTTACCATAATCTGGGTCAGCTTTGTAACAGTTACGGATATGACGGTGTTTTACTTCATCAGTAGTTCCTTGCATTTCGTTAGCAGTATTTTGGAATATACGTTGTTGTCCTTCTGGTGATTGTAGACGGAATAATTTACCTGGTTGTTCATAGTAATTATCGTCATCTTCACGGTAGTCGTGTTCGTATAATTCACCTTCTACTGGTAAACCTGGCTTCTTATATTCTGGTTGAGATTCATGTGCTTCGTAACTATTTGGATAATAGTTAATACCTCCACCTAAGTTGCCATCAACTCTCATTTGACCATCTCTAGAGAATGGACAAACTTCTGCAGCACCTTTAGCTGAGTTTACTGGAATTTGCCAATGGTTTACGCCTAAACGATAACGTTGAGCATCTCCATAAGAGAATAAACGTCCTTGTAACATTTTATCTGGTGAGAAGTCTATACCAGGAATGATGTTTGTAGGTGCGAATGCAGCTTGTTCAACATCTTGGAAATAGTTCTCTGGGTTACGGTTTAATTCGAATTCACCAACTGGAATTAATGGATAATCACCTTTGAACCAAACTTTAGTTAAGTCAAATGGGTTATCTTTATGATTTCTTGCTTGTTCTTCAGTCATAACTTGAATGTACATCTTCCATTTAGGGAAGTTGCCTTCTTCAATAGCATTGAATAAGTCTCTTTGACTTGATTCACGGTCTTTAGCTATTACTTGTTCAGCTTCTTCAGCACTAAAGTTCTCAATTCCTTGTTGAGTTCTGAAATGGAATTTCACCCATACACGTTCACCAGCATCATTATACATAGAATAAGTGTGTGAACCGAAACCATGCATGTTACGGAAACCTTTTGGAATACCTCTGTCAGTCATTAATATTGTGACTTGGTGTAATGCTTCAGGTAAAAGTGTCCAGAAGTCCCAGTTAGATTGAGGGTTATGCATATTCGTTTTAGGATCACGTTTAACGACGTGATTTAAACTTGCGAATAATTTAGGATCACGGAAGAAGAATACAGGTGTGTTGTTACCAACTAAGTCCCAGTTACCTTCTTCAGTGTAGAATTTAAGTGCGAAACCACGAATATCACGTTCAGCTTCAGCAGCACCACGTTCACCAGCTACTGTAGAGAAACGAGCAAACATTTCTGTTTGTTTACCAATTTCAGAAAATATTTTAGCATTTGTATATTGTGTAATATCATGCGTTACTGTAAAAGTACCGAATGCACCAGAACCTTTAGCGTGCATACGTCGTTCAGGAATAACTTCTCTATCGAAATGTGCCATTTGTTCTAAGAAATATACGTCTTGCATTGATACAGGACCACGTTTGCCAGCAGTCATTGTATTTTCACGATCAGATACAGGAGCACCAAATAGTCCTGTAAGTTTTGATTTATTACTCATATCATAATCCTCCTCAAGAATTCTTAATTATAATAATTCTAATTTCATACTTATTATAATTTAAAGTGAGCAAAGTGACAAGTAAAAGAACAATCAATCATCAAAGATTATTTTTAATACTTCGCGCTATATTTAAACTAAATATCCGAAAAGTGTAATTTATAAACATATAATAGCTAATTTATTATACTTTAACCATTATACATGCTGAAAAATCTCGAGGATTTATTTTAATTATTTTACTGTAAAATGAGAATTTAAGTGATTAATTGATTATAAGAACTATAATTAACAAAAAAAGAACGCTAAAATATGCGTTCTTTTTTTGTTAATTTTATTTCGGATTATCTCTATTTATAAATAAGGGTTGGACATCAATTTTCTTTAAAATAATTTCTTTTGCTTTTCTAGGATGAAGATTAATTTCTGGAATATTTGAAATCCCGACTGAAACGTAATCTATTTTTGGGTTGTTTGGAATGTTTAAATCATTTAAAGATTCTTTTAATGTGACATGATAAATAAATAAAATTTCATGGTATGACGTACTTTCATATTCAAAAAAGTTTTGTATAGTTGATACAAAATAAATATCATCACATTCTATGCCTAATTCTTCTTTGATTTCACGTTTAATAGCAGAATCTGAGCTTTCATAATATTTCACTCTGCCACCAATTAATGTGTAGTATTCATGTTTTTTATCATAGTGAAAACAGTAACCGTGCTTATCTTTAATAATAGCACCAACGCGTATGTTCAGCATGCCGTCTCCAGATTTTATTGAAAGATCCATTCAGAGTCCTCCTTTATAAATAGATTAGAATAACTTAAGTATTACAATACCTATGAAAACTAATGTCGCACCTATTAGTCTTCTTGCTGTAATTTTAAACTTAGGTGTATTGAATAAACCGAAGTGGTCAATCAATAATCCCATTAACATTTGTCCGAAAATAACAACCATTAGTGTTAAAGCTGCACCAAGCTCAGGCATTAAAAGAATATTAGTTGTAACAAATACTACTCCTAATACGCCTCCTATAAAGTAAAGAGGCTTAATTGTCCCTTGATCAGGGTGATGAAAGCTAAAACGAATTCTTCTAACAAGTAATAATGAAAGTATGAATAAAGCGATAGTCCCTATAGCAAATGAAATTAATGCAGAAAAATAGAATGACTGAACTTCATATCTGAGTGCACTATTGATTGCAGTTTGAATAGGGGGAAGACAACCAGTAAAGATACCTAATACCATCCAATAATTTGTATGTTGTGATTTAGTCGTAATAATTCGGTCAGATGATTTTTTGTAATTCATTAATAATATACCCAGTAACATAATAATTACGCCAGCAATTCTTTCTAAATTTATTGGATGTATATCAGCATTAAATAAGCCGAATTGGTCAATGAATATTCCCATAATAATTTGACCTGATACAGTCATGACAACTGTTAAAGCTGCACCAATTCTAGGTAACAATAGTAAATTACCTGTTAAGAATACAACACCAAGTAATCCTCCAGTAAACCATACATAAGAAAAATCTTGATTCATCATAAATGATGGTGATAACTTTTGTGGATTCATTATTAAATTGACTATTATTAGAACGATGGTTCCAATTAGAAATGAATAAAAAGATGAAAGGATTGGTGATTTAGTATAGCTGCCTAATTTAGTGTTTATCGATGTTTGTAACGGTACACATAATCCAGCTACAACACCTAATATAATAAGTAGTATCAATCTTAATAACTCCTTCTTTCTATATCAATTGCTTGTTGATAGTAAATAGATTGTTCTTTATCTGGAACCATATTTCCTCCTGTAGACCAGACGATATGTGTAGCATGTTGTGAATCATAATTTAAATCATGAATATATTTCAAGCCATGAAATCCGGAAGTAGCTGAAGGTTCGATAAATATATTTTCAGTATCTTTTAAAGCTTTTAAGTAACGGTATAATTGATTATCTTCGACTGTACAAGAGCCAAATAAAAGTGTGGACATTATAGTACCTACTAATTTTGAAGGACGGCTAACTGCTAACCCATCAGCAATAGTTTTACCAGATAATCCGACATCTTGAACGGATATACCGTCATGTAACTTTGTAATCATACCTAATGCCATACAAGGCGCTTCTGTAGGTTCTATAAAGACAGGGTGTACATTATCACCAAAGATTAACTTCAAACCGAATGCAACACCGCCAGGACCTCCGCCGACACCACATGGTAAATATACGAATAGAGGATGGTCTTGATCAACTTTAATATTTGCTTCTTTAAGTTGTTTTTCCAACCTTAAAGCACTCACTGAATAACCTAAAAACAAATCTTTAGAAGCTTCGTCATCAACAAAGTGGCAGTATGGATCATTCATAGCGATTTTTCTGCCTTCTTTTACAGCATAACCATAATCTTGAATGTGTTCTACAACTTCAACACCTTTTGATTTTAAGAGGTCCTTTTTCCATTCTTTTGCGTCTTGTGACATATGTACTGTAACTTTGAAACCTAATTGTGCACTCATAATACCAATACTTAAACCTAAGTTACCTGTAGATCCAACAGCAATACGGTATTTAGAAAATATATCTTGATAGTAATCTGTTGCTAAAAGGCTATAATCACTATTTACAGTGAAATCAGTTTCTTTAATGGCAGTTTCTTCAGCAAATTTCAACACTTCATAAATACCACCACGTGCTTTAATAGAACCTGAAATAGGTAACGCATGGTCACCTTTTAATAAAAGATTGCCCTTTAAATGTGGAAATTGAGTCTTTTTAAAATGGTTTAATTGAAAAATTTGAGATTCAATTTTCCCTTGGTTATTTTGAGTTTCAGGAAAGACTTTTGCAATATATGGTGCAAAACGAGTCAATCTTTGTTCAGCATCAATCACATCGTCCAATGTAAATGGAAAAGACTGTTTGTTTAGATAGTCTGGATTTTTCCAAAACATTTCTTCGCCACGAGCAATATTTGAAATAATAGGGGATATATTTTTTAATGATTGAACATCTATAGTCATAAGTATCTCTCCTTATTTAAAAGTGCTTTACTTTATAATAGTACAATTGTTTTGATTTTATTGATAGATTAATGACTGGAAAGGCTATACTAATAAGCTTTATAACCAGATAAGAGGCTGGGACGAATTAATTGTCTCAGCCTCTTATCTATTTATGATGTATATAAGTCGCTAGTTGGTGAAGGGATTGTACTTGGATTTGTTTGTTTTAAAATAGCTCTAACATATAATGATGCGATGACTAAGAATACAATTGCTCCGCCTATTATTGAAGTTTGGTAAGGAAGTGAAAGTCCTTCTGGAGCATATAATACATATACACTTATGGCACCAGTCATAAATAAGGCGGGTATTCCTGCTACTAAATGATTTTTACTGTATCTCAACAAGTAACTAACACTAACCCAGAGCATCACGGTAGCTACTATTTGATTAGTAAATCCTACATATCTCCATAAGAATGAATAATCAATAGTTGAGAGGAAGAATGCGGGTATACCTACTGCAAAGCTTGCTGAAATCATGAGTACTTTTGGTTTGATAGTTACTTTATCTTTCACAAAATCTTCTATAATCATTCTTGAGCTTCTAAGTGCTGTGTCACCAGTAGTAATTGGGAGTATAATGATACCTAAAAGTGCAAGTATACTACCGAATGGTCCTAATAGTTCTACTGAAATCTGATCGACTACTCCAGCTGGTCCGACTGATTGTAATTTTGCAGCTAATCCTTCTGTGCCACCAAAGAAAGTCATCCCTGCAGCAGCCCAAATCAATGCAATTACACCTTCAGAAATCATAGCACCATAGAAAACTTTTCTACCTTCTGATTCATTTTTAATTGTTCTAGAAATAATTGGACTTTGAGTACAATGGAATCCAGATATAGCACCACATGATATAGTCACCATAAGTAATGGCCATACAGGAATACCACTTGGATGTAAATTATGAACTGTAATTTCTGGTATATGTTTTCCACTGAATATTAAGGCAACAACTACACTTACAGCCATTACTATTAAAATAACTCCAAAAATAGGATAAATTCTACCTATAATTTTATTTATAGGCAAAATTGCAGCAAGTATAAAGTATGTAAATATAATAATTAAAGCTACCAAAAATGATATTGGTGTTTTACTAGCTAAAAGTTGTGCTGGTCCAGCAACGAATGCTGCAGCAACTAATACCATCAATACTACTGAAACGACATCAGTAAATGCTCTTGTAACTTTTCCTAAATAATGTTGCACAAGCATTGGGAATTGTGCACCGCCATGACGTAAACTTAGCATACCTGAGAAGTAATCATGTACACCTCCAGCGACGATACATCCTACTACAATCCATATGAATGCTACAGGTCCATATAAAGCGCCTGCAACAGCTCCAAAGATTGGACCTAGGCCAGCAATATTAAGTAATTGAATCATCCATCCTTTCCAAGCTGGCAATGGAGTGAAGTCCATATTATCTTGCTTACTATATGCAGGTGTTTCTTTTTGAGGATATATTTCGAATACACGTTCTATGTATTTTCCATAAAAAACATAACCTAAAATCAGTATGATGATGCTCGTGATTAAAGTAATCATATGTAAACCTTCTTTCAAGATGAGAATATTGATAGATTATCAAAAAACGGGGAATCAATCAATAAGAATTTAGAAATTTCTGATAATTTAAAAAATGATAACCCTTAGTATTATTTGCAATTGTAAAATTACAAAATTATAATCAAAGATAAGTCGTATGAATATGACTTTTATGGGCAGAATTAAATAAAGGGGGAAATCAATATGCAAGAGCATCAAATAGTAACTATTGATGGTAAAGATTTTCTTAAAGAAGAAGGGATGCGACTTTTAGATTTTATAAAAGCAGAGAAACTATCTTTTGTTCCTTCTATTTGTTATAACGAGTCACTTGGACCAGTAGAAACTTGTGATTCTTGTATTGTTGAAGTGAATGGGCAGCTTCAACGTGCATGTAGTACTATGATTGAAAATGGTATGGTTGTGAATACACAAATTGAGAAAGTGAAATCGGCTCAAAAGCAAGCATTGGACAGAGTGCTTGAAAACCATGAATTATATTGTACAGTTTGTGATTATAATAATGGTGATTGTGAAATTCATAATACTATGGGTGAATTTGGTTTAGAACATCAATCTACGCCTTTTACTTCAAAAGGCTACGAAAAGGACTATGGTGCATTTTATAGATATGATCCTGATCAATGTATTTTATGTGGTAGATGTGTTGAAGTATGCCAAGATGTGCAAGTCAATGAAACTTTAACAATTGATTGGAAGAGAAATGAGCCAAGAGTAATTTGGGATAACGATAAAGCGATTGATGAATCAAGTTGTGTGAATTGTGGTCAATGTGTAACAGTATGTCCTTGTAATGCTTTAATGGAAAATAACATGTTAGGTAAAACTGGTTATATGACCGACCAAAAACCTGGACTGCTAAGATCTATGATTGAACTCACTAAAAAAGCTGAAACGGGTTATGGACCATTGTTTGCTATATCTGATTCTGAAGCGGCAATGAGAGAAGAAACGATTAAGAAAACTAAAACAGTATGTACATATTGTGGTGTAGGATGTTCGTTTGATGTTTGGACGAAAGATAGAGAGATTTTAAGAGTTTTACCTCATGAAGATTCACCTGCAAATCATATTTCAACATGTGTTAAAGGGAAATTTGCATGGGACTATGTGAATTCTGAAGAAAGATTAAAAAAACCACTCGTAAGAAAAGAAGGATATTTCCAAGAAGTTGAATGGGATGAGGCATTAAGCGTAATTAGCAATAGATTTTCTCAAATAAAAAATCAACATGGTAAAGATGCTTTAGCATTTATATCTTCATCTAAATGTACAAATGAAGAATCGTATTTAATGCAAAAGTTATCTAGACAAGTTATAGGTACGCATAATGTAGATAATTGTTCTAGATATTGCCAATCACCTGCAACACAAGGTTTATTCAGAACAGTAGGCTATGGTGGAGATTCTGGATCAATAGAAGATTTAGAAAAAGCAGAGATGGTTATTACAGTAGGTACGAATACTGCAGAGGCACATCCAGTAATAGCAAGTAAAATTAAGCGTGCACATAAACTATTAGGTCAAAAGCTCTATGTATTTGATATTAGAAAGCATGAAATGGCTGAACGTGCAGATAAATTTTACAAGCCTACACCAGGTACAGACTTAATATGGCTTTCAGCAGTGACGAAATATATAATCGACCAAGGTTGGCATAATAAAGCATTTATTTCAAAATGGGTAAATGACTTTGAATCATATTATGAAAGTTTAGATTCATTTACTTTAGAATATGCTGAAAATAAAACGGGTATTAGCCAAGATGAATTAAAACATATTGCCAAACAAATTACTGACGTTAATTCGGTAGCGATATGTTGGGCAATGGGTGTGACTCAACATCGTGTTGGAAGTGATACAAGTACAGCTATTTCTAATCTATTGTTAATTACAGGAAATTACATGAGACCAGGTACAGGTGCGTATCCATTGAGAGGACATAATAATGTTCAAGGATGTAGTGATATGGGAAGTATGCCAAATACATTCCCTGGATATCAAGATGTATCAGATGATGAAATTAGACATAAATTTGAAGAGGCTTGGAATGTTTCCTTAGACTCTGAAAGAGGATTAGATAACCATCAAATGATAGATAGTATTCATGAAGGAAAGCTGCACTCACTGTATATTAAAGGTGAAGATACAGGCGTAGTCGATGCAAATATCAATTACGTAAGATCTGCTTTTGAAAAAATTGATTTCTTAGTCGTTCAAGATTTATTTTTATCAAAAACTGCAGAATTTGCTGATGTTGTATTACCAGCCTCTCCATCATTAGAAAAAGATGGTACTTTTACGAATACAGAACGTCGTATTCAAAGAATTAACAAAGCATTAGAACCGCTTGGGGATTCTAAACCTGACTGGGAGATTATACAATTAATTGCTCAATCACTTGGTGCAGATTGGAATTATAAGCATCCAAGTGAAATATGGAATGAAGCACAAGAATTAATGCCATTAGTTAAAGGTGTAACTTATGATCGATTAGAAGGCTTTGATAGTTTACAATGGCCAATGAATGATGATGGTACAGATACACCATTGTTATATACAGAAAGATTTAATTTCCCAGATGGAAAAGCAAGACTTTATCCATTAGAATTTAATGTTGAATCTAAACAAACAGAAGAAATGTCATTACATGTGAATAATGGACGAGTGCTTGAACACTTCCACGAAGGCAATATGACTTACCAAGTACCAGGATTAAAATATAAATTACCAAGAAACTTCTGTGAAATTTCGAAAGAACTGGCTGAAGAACATGGTATAGAAAATGGTGCAAGAGTAAAAATAACTTCTAAAGTAGGTACTACTGAAGTGAATGTTCAAGTAACGGATAGAGTGACAGGAAATTACATTTATATTCCATTAAATGACCAAAATGAAGGTGCTCCAAACTTTGTAACAGACAGTGATGTAGATAAAGATACGAATACACCAGCATACAAAGATAATTACGCTAAACTAGAAGTCATTACTAAAAAAGGGGAATCACCAATTCCTAAGCATAATTCACGATTTGGTCATAGACAACCACAAATTAGTGTAAGAGTCCAAGATAAATGGGAACAATCAAGATACACTTTCCCAGGTAAAGGTGGCGATAAATAATGGGTGAAAGAGTAAAAGTCATAAAACGTATGAATAAGCGTAAAGAATATATAATAGAAGAAAATATGAATGAACTAAAAGAACGATTAGCTGATCGTAAATTAGCAATCGAAAAAGGGATAGATATCCTTGATGCACTTGAAGAAGCTCAAGCACTAGATGCATTTCATGCCGCAATTGTACAAAGAAAAGTTATAACAGGTAACTTAGTAAGTGAACTAAATAAAGAACAATACGAAGGAATTGTAGGTAATCTCGGGCAAATGTTATTTTTACTAGGAGAATTAGATATAGAAGAGACTTCTACATTCGTAAACAAAATTAATAATGGCATGAAAGTAGCCAACAGAGCAAATCCAAATAAGAAAACATCTATAACTGATTTACTAGGTGCATTAAAAGATCCTGAAATTAATCAAAGTGTAACATTACTACTTAACTTCTTAAGAGGTATGAGTAGAAGTGAATAATTAGTAGGCTGAGACAATTAATTGTTTCAGCCTCTTTTTATCTTAAATATTATTTGATTGAAATTTGAGAAAATATAAGATAAGTTTAAACAGTAACATTGCTTATATAAATAGAAAAGGTGTGAGTATCATTAACTTTTTGAAAGATAGGTTCTCTTTAATATTAGGGCTCATTATTATTATTATATTTATTGTTTTACTATTTATTTTTGAGTCTCCTTTTTTTAAAGATCACCAAACACATACTTATGAAGAAGCGCTTGAAATTCAAGTACAGAGTGACGCGCCTGCTGTAACGCAAGAAGATAATAAATTTGTGTATGCTGATAAAAAAGAGATAGATAAATATATGGATGTTGAAAAAAGTAAAACTGATTTTCAATTCATTGATATTTCAGAGAAAGTCGATATATCTGAAAAACAAGTTAAAGATATTTTGAAAGATAAGGGTGTACTTAAAGGTAAAGAAAAAGCTTTTATGAATGCTCAAGAAAAATATGATGTGAATATAATTTATTTACTTAGCCATGCTTTTATAGAAACTGGTAACGGTAATTCAGAATTAGCAAGTGGCGTTAAAATGTCTAACGGAAAGAAATTTTATAACTTTTATGGTATTGGTGCTTTTGACCAAGATGCAGTTGAAACAGGTAGTAGTTATGCTCGTAAAAAAGGATGGACTTCACCTGAGAAAGCAATACTTGGTGGAGCTGAATTTGTGAAGAAAGACTATATCAGTAATGGTCAGAATACATTATATAAAATGAGATGGAACCCATATAATCCAGGGCAACATCTATATGCAACTGATGTAAGCTGGGCAACTAGTATAGGTAAAATTATGGAAAGTTATTATGATGACCATAATTTAAAAAAATCAAAAGTATATAAAGATTACTACAAATAACATTAGGGTTGGGACAAATTTATGTCTCAGCCTTTATTTTGTATTCAAATCTACTTTTATGACTATTCTTATAAGCAATTTTGCTGAAAATTGCTTATACTGCATTACTTAAAAGCACACTTGGGTAAAGCATGTGCATAACAATTAAAGTGACAGGAAAAAGCTTGATATAATCAAACTTTCAATCCAGTTATCTACTGCTAATATAATGATCAGAGGCTGGGATAAATTTATGTCTTAGCCTCATTTATATACTTGTTCATGTTAAAATGTAGTTATATAATTAATTTTTATTTCAAAGAAAGTAGTGAACAAAATGAAAATTGCTGTAATTGGAGCAGGTATTGGTGGACTGACTGCTGCTGGATTACTTTGCCAAACTGGGCATGATGTTTCAGTATATGAAAAACGAAATAGTTTAGATCAAGTAGGTGCAGGTTTAGGAATTGGAAGCAATGTACTAAAAACACTGAAACAATACAAAATGGCTTATGCTATTGAACAAGAAGGCGCATCTTTAAGAAAAATAGAAATTAGATCTGACTTAGATGTGTTTTTAAATTCATTAATAATGAATCAAGATGAGCATGAAAATATAACGATTCATAGAAATGTACTCCATGAAATTTTAAAAACTTATGTACCATCAGATCGTATATATTTAAATCATGAATTAAAAGAATTTAAACAAACAGCAGACACGGTTCGTCTATATTTTGAGAATGGCGTTGAAGAAAAGTTCGATTTAGTCGTTGCTGCTGATGGTATTCACTCGAAAGTTAGAACGAATATTTATCCGAAAGCAATACCTAAATATGCTGGATACACTTGCTTTAGAGGTGTTGTAAATGAAAATTTAGATATTGAGCAAGAAGTAGCATTAGAATATTGGGGTCATAAAGGGAGATTTGGAATTGTTCCTCTAAAAGATAATGAACTTTATTGGTTCTGTACAATGAATGCTAAAGAAAATGACTTGAAATTTAAATCATTTGAAAAACCACACTTACAAGCTTACTTTAACCAATTCCCTAATGAAGTAAGGAAAGTATTAGATGCTCAAGAAGAATTAGGTATATTGCAACATGATATGTATGATTTAGCACCATTAAAATCATTTATATCAGGAAGAGTTGTTCTAATAGGTGATGCTGCACATGCTACTACACCTAACATGGGACAAGGGGCAGGACAATCTATAGAAGATGCAGTGACATTAACTAATTTAATAAATGATAGAGATATTGAATCAGCACTGAAACGTTACGATAAATTAAGAACGAAGCATACTAAAAAGGTGATTTTAAAATCAAGAAAGATTGGTAAATCAGCACAAACTTCAAGTACATTGAAGATTAAAATAAGAAATAATATGCTAAAAAGATTATCATCAAAATCATTAAGTAAAAAAGTGAAATTTCTGCAGAAAGCTAAATTAGAATAAAATCTGCTCTGAAGCTATTTGTTTAAATATAGTTATAGAGAGAACACTTCGATATAGAATTGTAATTAAAACAGACGATTTTGGGACATAAATTCTAACTCAAAATAAATAAGCATATCACTTAACTGATTTTTTAAAAGTTTATAGTGATATGCTTATTTTTTATAATACTTTACGATTTTGTACGTGCATGCTTGCCTAGGGGTATGGATCGAGCCTGTAGTCTCTCACGCATACGATTCCCTCAGGCGTCCGCACTTACAAAATCGTTACTAATGATCTATTTTTATATGCATTTTTTCTACGATTATACTTATAAGTGATGCGTTAAAAGCAGATTTAGGTAAAATTGCTGATAAGAAGTCCATTAAAAGCAGATTTAGGTAAAATTGCTGATAAGAAGTCCATTAAAAGCAATACTAGGTAAAATAGCTGATAAGGGGTGCGTTAAAAGCAGATTTAGGTAAAATTGCTGATAAGAAGTCCATTAAAAGCAATTCTAGGTAAAATTGCTGATAAGAGATACAGTAAAAGCGGATTTGACTACAAAATGGAGGCTGAGACAATTTAATTGTCCCAGCCTCGTCTGTTTTTTGATAAAAATCATTTCTATCTTAATGTGAAATATCTGAAGTAGATATACCTGTAGCTGCCTTAACTTGTACTTCTCTGAATTTATCATGAGATTCAGTCTTGCCTAAGAAGGTACCTAGGAATGCTCCTAAGAAACCTGCTGGTACTGAAATAATAGCAGGATTAGATAACGGGAAGATAGGTGACATTGTAATAAATGCTGTTCCATCAGGATTCATGACATTAGGGCTTAGTATAACAAGTACTAATGAAACAATTAGACCAACAGCTATACCGACAATTGCACCTTGAGTATTAAATCTCTTCCAGAATATTGTAAATACGATTACTGGTAAGTTTGCACTAGCTGCAACACAGAATGCTAGTGATACTAAAAATGCAACGTTTAAGTTTTGAGCAAATAGTGCTAATACAATTGATATTACTGAAACAGCTAAAGAAGCTAATTTAGCGGCTTTCATTTGTTCACGTTCTGTTATTTTCCCTTTTTTAATAACTTGCCCATAAATATCATGTGCAAATGCAGATGCCCCAGTCAGTACAAGACCTGCAACTACAGCTAAGATAGTGGCAAATGCAACTGCTGAAACAAATGACATTAAGAAATCTCCACCTAATTTAGCAGCTAATAACGGTGCGGCCATATTACCTGCAGGGTTAGCAGCAATGATTTCTTCACGAGTTAATAAAGCTGCAGCACCGAACCCTAAGAATATAGTTAATATATAAAAAATACCGATAATCCAAGTTGCCCACATTACAGAGGATCTAGCTGTTTTTGCATCTTTAACTGTAAAGAAACGCATAAGAATATGTGGTAAGCCTGCTGTACCAAATAATAAAGCTATAATTAGCGATATATTATCTAATGGAGGTTTACCTTGTGAACCTGGATTAATAAAATCTCCTTTAAAGTCGGCGGATTTGATGTTTTGCATCTCTCCGAACATTGTAGATATGTTGAAATTAAAATGAAGTAAAACTAAAAACGTGATAATAACTGTACCAATCATCAATAACACAGCTTTAACCATTTGTACCCAACTTGTTGCAGTCATACCTCCAAAAAGTACATATATAGTCATCATAATTCCAACTAATATGACAGCTAGTATATAAGGAATACCAAACAGTAATTGAATAAGCGCGCCAGCACCAACTAACTGTGCCAACATATAAAAAATAACGATTGTGATTGATGAAACTGCAGCCATTGCTCTAACTTTCTTAAGTTCAAACCTTGCTGCGATCATATCAGCTAATGTATATTTACCTAAGTTTCTTAATGGTTCAGCAACAATATACAATACGATTAGATAAGCTGTTAAATAACCGATACTATAGAAGAAACCATCAAAGCCCCATAATGCAATTGCACCTGCGATACCTAGAAATGATGCTGCTGATAAGTAATCACCAGCAATAGCTAAACCGTTTTGCCATCCTGTAAGGCCTCCACCTGCTGTATAAAAGTCATTAGTCGATTGAGTTCTTTTAGATGCAAAATATGTAATAAATAATGTAATGCTGACAAATATTAAAAACATTATAACTACTATTGGATTCATCTTTGTTGCTCCTCTCTATATGTCTTTAATAATGCTTCAGCATCTTTATCAAAAGATTTAGCTTTACGCATATATAAAGTTACAAGTGTCCAAACCATAATAAAAAGCAATAGTGCATAAATCCATGCCCATGAAATATTCCAAAATGCGATGTTATTTAAGAATGTTGTATAACCGGTTAATACTGGGAAAAGAAGTGTAGCAATAATAAAGAAGATAGAAATAGGAAAAATAAAAGCATTTCTTTTTTTAACAAGTTCTTTAAATTTCGGATCATTCGCTAAACGTTTATAATCATGCTCTGCCATTAAAATAACCCCCTTTTATTTAAATGTAAAAATACATCTTAGGTTTCATTTTATTAATATGTCACAAAATTGTCAATAAAATATTGTTAACGCTTACATTAATTAAAAAGTATATAGTAATTGGATTTCAATAAATTATGAGTAAAAATACTATCTTAAAATAAGAATATTTAGAAAAATTTGAAATTTAGTGTTGACGATAATGATAAACATCAATATAATTCTTATCATATTAATAAGAATTCGAAGGGATAATTGCATATGATAGAGTTTAAAAATGTTAATAAGGTTTTCCAACAAAAGAATTCTAAAATACAAGCATTAGAAGATGTAAGTTTTAAAGTTGAAGAACAAGATATATTTGGTGTTATAGGATATAGTGGCGCCGGTAAAAGTACTTTAGTAAGGCTTGTAAACGTGTTAGAAGAAAAAACATCAGGAGAAGTTATTGTAAATGGGCATGACATCAATCAATATTCAAAAAAAGAATTACAAAGTGTAAAAAAGAATATTGGTATGATATTTCAACATTTTAACTTATTAAATTCTAAAACTGTATTTAATAATGTTGCGATGCCATTAGTTTTACAAGGAACAAATAAAAGCAAAATTAAAGAAAAAGTTGATGAGTTATTAAAATTTGTTGGATTAGAGGATAAAGGAAAGCAGTATCCAAATGAATTATCAGGAGGACAAAAACAAAGAGTAGCAATTGCTAGAGCACTGGTAACGGATCCAAAAATACTATTATGTGATGAGGCAACTAGTGCGCTTGATCCAGCAACTACGGATTCCATTTTGAAATTGTTAAAAAGAGTCAATGAACAATTTGGCGTTACGATACTATTAATCACTCACGAAATGAGTGTTATTCAAAAAATATGTAATAAAGTTGCAGTAATGGAAAATGGGAAAGTGATAGAAATAGGACCGGTATTAGACGTCTTCAGTCATCCTCAGACACTAACTGCAAAGAACTTTGTCTCGACAGTAATTACAACAGATATTTCGCCGAATTTACGTAAATTAATTCCAGAGAATCAGAATGCAACAGATATTAAGTTATATATAGATGGAGAGCAAGTCACACAATCTATAATTAATGATTTAATTACTAAGTATCACGTTCAAATTAATGTCTTATTTGCCTCAATGTCTGATATTCAAGGTATTCCAGTTGGGTATTTAACATTACGCTTAAATGGAGAGCAAAAAGCAATTCAAAATAGTTTTCAATATTTAAATGAATTAAATATTGAGTTTGAGGAGGTTGAAGCATAATGTTTGGCTCATCATTAGATTCATCCCAATTATTAGATTCGATATATCAAACGTTATATATGGTAACAGTATCTTTAGTGATTGGTGCTTTGATAGGTATTCCATTAGGTATATTACTCGTTATAACAAGAAAGAATGGTATTTGGGAGAACAGTATTATCTATTATGTTCTCAATCCAATTATAAATATTTTTAGATCTTTACCTTTTATTATTTTATTAATTGCAATCGTACCATTCACAAAATTAATTGTAGGTACATCCATAGGTACATCGGCTGCGATTGTACCATTAACAATATATGTAGCACCATACATAGCTAGACTAGTGGAGAATTCATTATTAGAAGTAAATGCTGGTGTTATTGAAGCGGCTCATTCTATGGGGGCATCACCAATTCAAATAATTAGATATTTTTTATTACCAGAAGCTTTAGGTTCATTGATTTTAGCATTAACAACATCAATTATAGGATTGATTGGTGCTACAGCAATGGCAGGAGCTGTTGGAGGTGGCGGTATAGGTGATTTAGCACTTGCATACGGCTATCAAAGGTTTGATACGATCGTTATCATAATTACAGTTATCATACTAGTTATTATGGTACAGCTCATCCAATCTTTAGGTAATGTGTTATCTAGACTTGTTAGAAGAAGTTAAGTTATTAATTATTCATAAATTTAAAGGAGTGCTTAGAATGAAAAAGGTTTTAACATTGATAGTGGCATTAGTATTGATATTGGCAGCTTGTGGAGACAAAAAAGACGATAAAAAAGTAACAATTGGTATTGCCTCAAATGATACAGCAGTGTGGGATAAAGTGAAGGAACTTGCTAAAGAAGATGGAATAGATATAGAAATCAAACAATTCTCCGATTACAATGTTCCAAATAAAGCTTTATCTGATGGAGATATTGATTTAAACTCATTCCAGCACTTTGCCTTTTTAGATCAATTTGAAAAAGCAAATAAAGGAACGGATATTACACCGATTAGAACCACAGTCTTTGCGCCATTAGGGATTTATTCTAAAGAAATTAAAGACATCAAGAAGTTGAAGAACGGAGCTAAAGTCGTTATTCCAAATGACGTATCAAACCAAGCTAGAGCTTTAAAGCTACTCGAAAAAGCAGGGTACATTAAACTTGATAAGAATTTTGGTTTAGATGGAGGTCCTAAAGATATTGTTGAAAATAAAAAGAACTTAGATATTAAAGCTGTAGATGCTCAACAAACAGCAAGAGCAATAGACGAAGTAGATATATCTATCATTAATAATGGTGTTGCTTCAAAAGCAGGGCTAGATCCTAAGGAAGATCCAATATACTTAGAAGATCCTGATGCAAATGCAGCTAAACCATACATTAACTTTATTGCAGCAAATACTAAAGATAAAGACAACAAAACTTACAAAAAAATAGCGGACTTATATCATTCTGAAGAAGCTAAAGATGCTTTAAAAGAAGATACTAAGGATGGAGAAATTATTGTAGATTTAAAACAAGATGAAATTAAAAAAATTCAAGATTCATTAAAATAAAACAAAATAAAAAAGATTCGGCTCCCCTTAGCCGAATCTTTTTTTTAAGCTTTTTTAAATGTTTTAAGATATTCTTGTCCTTTTTTAGCGTCATATTTATTTTCCCATTTAGAGATAACGACTGTTGAAAGTGCATTGCCGACAACATTAACACATGTTCTCATCATATCTAATAATCTGTCTATACCTATAATTAATGCTAAACCTTCAGGATTAAGGCCCATAGATCCTAAAGTTGTGATTAAAACAACTATTGAAGTACCAGGAACTGCTGCCATCCCTTTAGAAGTAATCATTAAAGTAAACATTAATATCAATTGTTCTACAAGTGTTAAATGCACACCATACATCTGTGCAACAAACAATGCTGCTATTGATTGGTATAATGCAGAACCATCTAAATTAAACGTGTATCCAGTTGGTACAACAAATGATACAACATCTTTTGGTGCACCGAACTTTTCCATTTTTTCCATAACAGATGGAAGTACTGTCTCTGAACTTGAAGTAGAGAATGCTAATAATAAATCATCTTTTAATATACGAATAATAGAGAATATATTAATTCCACAAATTTTTGCTACTATTCCTAATACGACAATAATAAAGAAAGCCATAGCTCCAACTACAACTGCCATTAATTTTATAAGTGGAATTAACGCAGATAAACCGAATGTCATGATAGTTACACAAATAAAAGCAAAGACACCATAAGGCGCTAATCTTAAAATTCTATGTATCATCCAGAACACTGCTTCTAAAGTACCACTTAAAACATCTTTGACAGGTTGACCTTTTTCTCCTATAGCTGCTATTGCTAATCCAAAGAATACAGCAAAGAAAATAATAGGAAGTAATTCTCCTGCAGTTAACGCTTCGAATATATTTGTAGGGATAATTCCAACAATAGTATCAATCATATGATTCCCATAAGTAGATTTCTCTGCTGCATCAGCAGTTTGTTCATATTTAGAAATATCACCTTTAGGAAGTTTGTTTGCGTCTATTCCTAAACCAGGTTTAAACAGGTTTCCAAACAGGATACCTAATCCAATTGCGATAGTAGTGATAATTTCGAAATACAAAATCGTCTTCCAACCATATCTACCAACTGTATGCATGTCACCAACATTAGATATTGATAATGCTAGTGAACAGAATACGATAGGTATCACAATCATTTTAATAAGATTTAAAAATATATCACCAACAGGTTGTATAAATTTAATTAATTGATCTTGTCCATTTAAAAAATAACCTACAACAACACCTAATATTAAAGCAATTAATATTTGTGTAGGTAAGCTTATATATCTTCTTCTTGGTTTTTTCAATTTTTGATCCAAAAAAACTCCTCCTTTAAAGCACTGTAGTATAAAATGCAAAAAAAAATTATGCCTTCCTTCTATGGAAGTGCACAAAGAACGTTTGAAAAGGGGATTTACAAATTTAGTACTCTCTTTTGAGTATAAGAGTATACGTAATTTTATCATCATTAGTTATTATAGTAATTAATCAGTTTTTCTCTAAAAAAGAAAAAGAACACTTTTATGGATAAAAGTGTTCTTAAGAATATTACTTTATGAATCTAATTGAAAACGGTGGTAAATAAGTTTCACCATTATAAGACTTCATAGCACCTATAATCGTAAATACGAATAGTAAAACAGTTAAAATAGGTATTAAAATAAAGCCAATTAAAATTAAGCATAATAATCCAGCAACAATACTCCAAATAGTATATGAAATAAAGAAGTTTAAGAAATCTTTACCAACTCTATCGACAAAAGGTGAACCATCTCTTTTAATTAACCATATAATAAGTGGTCCAAATAGAGATGTAAAGAAACTTGTAAGATATATCAACATACCGAATAATCTATCATCATCAGTGGTATTTGTATTTTGATGCAATTGAGCATTATCTTCATTTAAAGTTGACTGTTGAAATGGATTTTGTTCATTATTATTCATAACTTTTCCCTCCTTGATTAATTTAAGTATACAATTTTCAAAGCAAATAGCCAATTATAAAAAATGGTGGTAAGAGTGTGTGTAAGAGACATAATTCCGAGAAATGTCCGTAAGAAGTGTTGTTAGGGACAAAATTCCGAGAAAAGTCCGTAAGAGGTGTTGTAAGGGACAAAATTCTGAGAAATGTCCGTAAGAAGGGTGCTTAGGGACAAAATTCTGAGAAATGTCCGTAAGAAGTGCTGTTAGGGACAAAATTCTGAGAAATGTCCGTAAGAAGTAGGATCTAAGGAGCACAATTCGGAATTCTGCCAGTAAGAACAGTCTAAGGAGCATAATTCAGAATTCTGCCAGTAAGCGCAGTCTAAGAAGCATAATCCAGAATTATGCCACTAACCACAACCGAAATCTACATTATAAAAACGCACATAAAAAAACTCTCCCTATCCTAAAGTATATCTAAAGGATTGGGAGAGTTTATAATTCATTATTTCTTAGTGAATGTAGTTGTAAGATCCAGCTTCTGATGCTGAGATTGTACGAGATGATACTACGCCTTCACCTTGGTAGTTCATTTCTGAAACTTCGATACTACCGTCTGAGTTTACATTTTCAACGTAAGCTACGTGACCGAATGCTCCAGCTGATGATTGTAAGATTGAACCTTCTTTAGGTGTATTGTTTACTGTATGGCCGTCAGCTGCTGCATTTGAAGCCCATTGGTTAGCGTTACCCCAAGTTGCACTGATTGGGTCTCCGTCAGCTTGTTTTTTGTCAAATACATAATAAGTACATTGTCCAGCTGTGTATAAGTTAGCTGATGAACCTGATGTTTGAGTTGCAGTTTGAGTTACTGATGAAGAAAATGACTGACTCATGTTTGAAGTGTTGTAATTTTGGCTATAGTTATTAGTATAGTTAGAACTAAAGTTTTGAGTTTGAGTTTGTTGAGAAGCTTGAGTGTTATTATAAGTATCTGCTGAAGCTTCTTCTCCACTTCCTATAACTGTTGTTGCTAATCCCGTAGTTAGTACTGCTAATGTTGTTAATTTTTTCATTTTAAATATTCCTCCGTGAATTTCGTATATGTTTTAATTTATAATTTGAGTTTTAGTTATGTCGTTTTCCGACGACAAATATTACTTTAACAGATGAATTTAGCTTTGTGTTGATTTTCATACAGTTGTTACTTAATCATAATGCTATTCAATCTTTTAGTAATATTCTTGAGAAATTATGACAACTAGTAATATGGGGTTAGCATTATCATTATAGGGTTTTGGTTAAATTGTGAGAAAACGACTGTCATTTTCTTGTAATATTATATTTACGTTATTAATAATTTGATGATGAGTAGTTAGCATAAATTGCAACTGCTTTTTTACTATATAAAATGAAGTTTTTGTCTGTTTTTATAAGTAGAGGGGGAATTATATGAAGAGACTACCTACTTTGTTTGAAGCGATTTCCAGTATTGTAGTAATGGGACTAGTAGTATTGGTTGGTTTTGGTATATTGCATTATCCAATTCAACCATTATTAATTATTGCAGCGGTATACGCGAGTTTTATAGCATTTAGAGTAGGTTTATCATGGGAAGATTTACAAGATGGCATTACAAAAAGACTCGCTACAGCTATGCCAGCTATATACATAATTTTTTCAGTAGGTATTTTAATAGGGACATGGATGTTTTCCGGCACTGTTCCAGCATTAATTTATTATGGATTAGAATTGATTAATCCGACATATTTTTTAGTAACAGCATTTATTATTACAGCAGTTACATCTGTAGCAACAGGAACTGCATGGGGATCGGTTGGAACTGCAGGGATTGCTTTAATTGCAATTGCTAGTGAAATGAATATTCCAACAGGTATGGTTGCAGGTGTTGTAATAGCTGGTGGTGTTTTTGGAGATAAAATGTCACCACTTTCTGATACAACTAATTTAGCAGCCTTAGTAACTAAAGTTAATATATTTAAACATATTCAACATATGATGTGGACAACCATACCTGCATCAATAATTGGATTAATTGTATGGTTTATTGCAGGATTGCAATTTAGCTCTGAAAATATTGAAAATAAACGTATGAATATTTTATTAAATAATATAGGTGAGGCTTTTAATTTAAATTTTTGGGTATGGTTACCAGTAATCGTTATTGTTGCCGGTATTAGTATTGGAAAACCAACAGTACCAATGATGTTGTTATCAAGTTTAGTAGCCATGTTTGTAGGTGTTATAAACAATGGATTTGAAATAGTTGATGCGTTTAATGTGACAATGAACGGATTCGATATAGGTATGACGAGTTTATCAAGTAATGAAGTATCGAATTCAATGCTAGATCTCGTTAAACGTGGTGGCATTATGAGTATGACTGAAATAGTTGTTACTATTTTTTGTGGTTATGCATTTGCAGGGATAGTTGAAGCTTCTGGTAGTTTGAAGGTTATATTAACAACTATATCTAGCAAAGTTTCAAAAGATTCACATCTTATATTAGTGACAATAGCTGGAAGTTTAATACTTGTATTTGCTGCCGGTGTTGCATCAGTTGTGATTATTATGATTGGTGTATTATTGATGGATATGTACAATGAGAGAAAGTTGGATCGTGTAAATCTATCTCGAACATTAGAAGATTGTGGAACGATGGTATTACCATTTATTCCGTGGGGGACATCAGGTATTTATTACCGTGATTTATTACATGTTTCGTTAGGAGATTTTTTCTGGTGGGCAGTGCCATGCTATTTATGTGTATTCTTCGCAGCATTTTATGGTATCACAGGTATAGGTATTAAAAAAATAAAAGCATAAAAAAAGAGCAATCATATGATTGCTCTTTTTTATATATTATTCTTAGTGAATGTAGTTGTAAGAACCAGCTGCTGAAGCTGAGATAGTACGACTTGAAACAACACCAACACCTTGGTAGTTCATTTCAGAAACTTGGATAGAACCGTCAGAGTTTACTTTATCAACGTAAGCTACGTGACCATATCCACCAGCTGTAGATTGTAAAACTGAACCTGAAGCTGGTTTGTTGTTTACAGTGTAACCTGATTGAGCTGCTGCGCTAGCCCAGTTATTTGCGTTACCCCAAGTGCTACCTAAGTCAGGACGTTTGCTGAATGCATAATAAGTACATTGACCTGAAGTGTATAAGTTAGCTCCTCCGCCAGTTGATGGGCGTGAAGTTGATGTAGATGTAGTGCTAACGTTTGAACTTGAGTTTGATGTAGTAGTTGCATTGTTACTTGATGATGGTGCTTGTGTAGTAGTAACATGTACGTTATTTTGGTTTGAAGAAGAATTATTTGAATCTCCTAAACCACCACCATTTGGTGCAGCATTGAATGCTGGTTGTGAATAATTTGTATTTGAAGCTGCTTCGTTATTTGAAGAAGCTGTATTGTTTGATGATGTAGTGTTAGCTACTTGTTGTTGAGCTTGGTTACCATATTGTGATGAAGGATTCCAGTTACCTTCCCAAGTGTAATGGTAGTTACCTTGTTGGTCGATTGTATAATTGTAAGAATAAGAATAAGGATCGTTTGGGTTATATCCTTGGTTGTTTTCTGCTGCGTCTGCGTCATGTGCCATAAATGTTGCGATTCCCGCTGTTGCGATTGCTGCTGTTGCTAATTTTTTCATAATTTGTAAATCCTCCTAGATAATTTAAAAATATTTTTTTCGTATATGTTTTATGTTTTTTTCTAATAAGTTTTTTTCTCTGCTGTTTATCAACAAAATCTACTTTATCAGAAATGAATTACTTTGTGTTGAATGTTAAAGCTTTGTAATTTAATTTAAATATCTAATGATTTCATGTAATAATTCCGAACATTTCGCAATGATTAAGAAATGCTGTAGCAACGGTGTTTCTAGGTGTAAAATCGAAGAAAGTCTATTTCTTTGTTACACGTTTGTAATATTTAAGACATAATAAAATATTTGACTTTGCTAATTAATAATATTATTTATATTTGATTTATATAAAAGTTATAGCTTTTAAGGAAATAAAATAAGTACAAAATTTCATAATAAAAAGTCAAGAATAAAGTATTTTTAATATTATTTGTTGAATTATAATTATCCTTACTTATAAATAAAGATGTTTCAAGTTGAATAGAGGTGTTTAAAATGCTGATTGATTGTAATTTGAAATTTTATCAAACCTTAAATGTTCAATCAGAATTTAATATAGGTTTACTAATACTATATATAATAGAAGGAAGTAGTAATATTTCTATAAATGGTAAAACTAAAAAATATAAATCGAAAGACTTCATTATTATAAATGACTTAGATCATTACCGTATTTTATCGGCTAAGAAAAATGTCATTGCAAGTTTGTGTTTATCAAGAGTAGAACTTGATTATTTCTTTCAATTTAATAAAAGGTACTACATTAACAAAGATAAACTTGATTCGAGTATGCTCAGATTCTATATGAATAAGTTGATTGTAAATTACTTAAATAATAAACGTAAAAAAGAAAAGAGAAATAAAGTATTTGAACATCTTAACCAGTTAGTTATGACACTACGTTTATATAGAGAGTTAGATGAAACAGTTGAATATAGCATGACTAATGACATAAATACAGCTATAGATTATATGTATCATAATTATAAAAATAAGTTGTATATTGGGGAAGTAGCGACAAAATCATTATTATCTGTAAGGTGGTTTTCTGACAGGCTTGTAGAAGTAACGAGTATGCGTTATCGGGATTTAATAAGTGCTATTCGTTTATCTTACAGTACATTTGATTTAATGTATTCTAAAAAATTAATATCTGAAATAGCGAATGATAATGGGTTTACAAATGAATCAGGATTTATTGGCCATTTTAAAAATAAATATGGAATTACCCCAGGGAAATTTAGAAAACAACTTGAAAATGATCAATACTATCCATTTCATAATAAAAACACGACACTATTTCAAAATTTTGAGCAGTTAAATGAACAGATCAAATATTTAACAGATAGTGATATTGACTATGTCAATATGGATATAAATTTTAAAAATAAACTAAGTTCAAAAATTACAACTCCAAACTTACTAATTTATATTAGAAATATAGAATCACTTACTAATAATTTTCAACAATCAAAGTTGTTATCTATGAGAAGGGAAATTGGTTTATATGGATTGTTATTTTCAAATCAGCTATTTTATGAGCTATTTCAGTCGAATTTTGAAAATAATAAACTTGTACATCAAATGTTTTCTTTTTCATTAGAACACCAATTTGATATTTCATTCGAGGTAAAGTTAACAAGAAACGAAAATTTAGAAGAAATTATAATGTTTTTTAAGAGATTATTAAATTATTTAACAGATTGCACATATTTTTATGGACAACGCAGTTTTCAATTCTATATCGATGCATCGTATCACCAATATAATCGTATTTCTAAAATCATAAAAGAATACTTAAAAGAATCTAATGTGATATTGATACTTAACAAACAAAACAACTATTTAGCAAAGCGAATGTCTCATAAAATGGGTGACAAAAACCAAATAGCATGTAAAGTACATCATGAAATAGACTCCGACAAAGATATAACATCTATATTGAAAAATAATCCCTCGTTAAATATCTTCTATCAACCTAAAATCCCTAATCGAATTGAGTCACTAATATCAATATTTAAATGGAGTATCGAATTTAATCAAAATATTTCAATGATTATTGATGATACATGGATAGATAGTATGATTCCTTCACAAAGCAGCCATCTCATGATTAAAGAATTACAATTAAATAAGGAAAGTCAGTATCAACTATTTGAATTGATACTAACTTTAAAACGTTTGCGAGGAGATATTGTTTACTTCAATGGTTTGATACTGATGACACATTATCTTAATGAATATCAAATTATTATTTTCCCAAATATGAAAGTTTTTAATAGATTGCATCAAAGGCTAAATATCAATGGTTTTAAGTTAGGTGAAATTGAATATAGACATCATGACATCTTTATCAAAAATAATCGAATTTTAATTAATCAAAATAGCGAAAGTGAAGGTAACAATAAGGATACCGAAGTAAGTTTTAAAAAAGAAACTGGGAAGTTAATTGTTCAGTTTTATACTTCTCCAGATGTTATTAAGCATATTTATATAAAACAAAAAATAAACTAAGGTGGTATTACAATGGAAAAACAAATTAAAAATTTACTAAACTTACATTATTTAAATATTCAAGCGAAGAAAATTTTAAAAAAAGAATATGCATTAAATATTTACCATTTAAAAGTTTTGAAATATATAGATGATAACAAAAAGAAAACTGAGTTTAACTCATCAGAAATCAAGGAAGTACTTGCTATTAATCAAACAATGTTAACTCATGTTCTTTCATATCTACATAACTTGGACTATTTTAAAAAAGAGAGATCAAAGATCGATGAGAGAAAAGTCCTTATAATAGTAGAAACTCGTCACAAAAACAAAATTAATCAATTAATTCACCATATAGAAATGAGTATGCATAATGATTTAAGGACAATCGATTTTAACATTACAGAAAATAATTTGTTAGATTATATTTTGAGATTAAATGCGTGTATTGCATTAATGCATAATACCATTAGTAATAAATACAAAATAAATATAGATCACTTTATGATTTTGTTATTTATTCAACAAAGAAATCAACGAACATGTACATTAAAAGATATAAAAAATAAATTTGGATGGGACTTAGTTAAAATTAACAAATCTATAAAGACACTTGTTCAATTAAAATATGTCAGTAAAAAAAGAAATGAAAAAGATGAAAGGGTTGTATTAGTGGATATTTATAAAAATGTTGAATTAGAAGTAAACAAAATTATTGAGGAAGTGCTAGCAGAGTATATCAATAATTATGGTGAACAAAATTTAGCTATGGTAAAATGAAGTTATTAAATAAGTGTAATTTTGGAGGCTATTATGACTCATTTTCATTTTAAGGAAAATTTTTGGGGAGCATCAACAAAGCCAATTGAAATTTACGACGAACAAAATAATCCAGCTTTTGTTTTGAGTTTGTACTATACATCTAGTAGACAAGAAACATTTGCATTACTAGGACGAAAAAAGCATAATTTCAAAATCGAATTTGACGGTGGATTGTATAAAGTTTTGCAAGAGCGATCATTAGAAGGTAAGTTTAAGACGCCTTTTAAAAACGTATGGGAAGTTTTTAAAAATGATACTAAGATAGGTACGTTTGAAACGCGATTTGGATTTAAGCCAAAAATCATTTTTAATGGAACAAAAAATGATTCTTTAATATTTGAGTCTGGATTTATCTCTCGCTCAGTTAAAGTTACGGATCAAGATGGTAAAGATGTTATGGAAACAAAGTCTGAAAGGTTTAAAGTGGCTTCTAATCATGGTATTAATGTTATAAGTAACCAATACCATCCTGCAATGTTGATTATGTTGTTCCAAGTATTCTTTGAATATCAAGAATATCAAAGAAGTAAATCAAATTAAATTTCTGTGATAGGGGATATTGGCGATGTTTAAATTTTTTAAAAAAGAACATCATTTAAAAAATATTAATAAAAATGAACCTATTAATATAGATGGTATGACCATTGTAGATGCATATTATATTCAAGATAGCCAAGTAGAAGCATATAAAAGAGATAGAGAACGATATAGTGATGCATTAATTTATATTTTGGGTCAGTTCTTTTCAGATGTAGATAGAATGTTTGAAGGTACAGATGATGGTGAAGCCATAGTTGCTTTTAATAATGATGAACCAGTTAAATATATTTATTTAAATCCTGAAACAATTGATCAGATTAGAATATATGAACAAGAAATGCCATTAAAATCTGCAATCATGAGGTTTTGTGAATTAGAAAATGATATTTAATATGTAGCAGTGATAAAAGCTAAAGACAATAGCTTTTACCACTGCTACTTTTTTAGAATTTAAATGTTGACATTTTTTATTTTAGTACTATAATTATACCTAGTATAATAATTATATCGAGGTGAGAATATGAAATTCGAATTAGGATTATCCTCTTTTGCTGAAATATCACCTATTGATGGTGTGAAAGAACCATTTTCTGCACATGAAAGAATAAATCAAGTAGTTGAAGAAATTAAACTAGCAGATAAAGTTGGTCTTGATATATATGGGTTAGGCGAGCACCATAGAGAAGATTATGCGGTCTCTGATCCAGTTACTGTACTAGCTGCAGCAGCAAGTCAGACAAGTAATATTAGATTATCTTCGGCAGTAACCGTATTATCTTCTGATGATCCTGTAAGAGTATATCAAAGATTTGCTACATTAGATGCTATAAGTAATGGTAGAGCAGAAATAATGGCTGGTAGAGGATCGTTCATAGAATCGTTTCCGTTATTTGGTTACGACTTAAAAGATTACGATTTACTTTATAAAGAAAAACTGGACTTATTACTAGAAATCAATGAAAATGAAACAGTGAACTGGCAAGGTCAAACTAGAGCTGCAATTGATAATTTACAAGTGTTTCCTAGAGCTGTACAAGATAAATTACCAATTTGGTTAGCTACAGGTGGCAATCCAGAATCATCGATGAGAGCAGGAAAATTGGGATTGCCAATTACTTATGCTATTATTGGGGGTGCGCCAAGTCGCTTTAAGCGTAATGTAGCAATGTATAAAGCTGTAGCAGAGTCTAATGGCTTTGATACATCACAATTACCTATCGCGACTCACTCATGGGGTTATGTTTCCGATACTGATGAATTAGCTAAAGAAGAATATTATCCATCTAGTTCATATGTTATTAATCAATTAGGTAAAGAACGTGGATGGCCACCTTATTCAATGGAGAAATTCGAACAAGAAATTGTCCACGGTGCATTGTTTGTAGGTAGTCCTGAAACAGTTGCAGCAAAAATTATTAAACTGCATGAAGATCTTGGTGTTAATCGATTTATGTTACATTTACCAGTAGGTTCAATGTCACATGAAAAAGTATTAAAGTCTATTCAACTATTAGGAGAAAAGGTAAAACCGATAGTAGATGAATATATGAAAAATAAGGAGGAAATTAAGTAATGTTAAGATATTTATTAAATGTATATGTAGGTAAACAAATTTTTGATGCAAGTAAACCAAAAGTAAAAGATGATGACGGTATGGCTCAACAATTTGAAGAAGGATTTGGTCTTTCAAGAAACTCAATGAAAATAGCAGGTGGACTTGAATTAGTAGGATCAATTTTCTTATTCTTAAGTACATGCAGCAAATCATTATCTAGATTAGGTTCAGTTATTGTAGGTTCAGTTATGGGCGTAGCTGCATACAAACATTATGAAGCTGGTCATGGCTTTAAAGGTGCTAAACATGCATTAACACTATTAGGTTTATCAGCATTAAGTTTTGTTGATACACTTGGTAAGAAAAAATAATAGCAATATAAAAAGAGCGTACATTTAGATCTTAAATGTACGCTCTTTTTATATTTGGAAAGTAATAAACTTTTAAAATATAATAAAAACCAATATTGAACATAGGTAATCATTTTAAAGATTGAACGCTTTAACCCTTGATACTAAAGCGTTTATTCTAAAAATATGAATGTTGAAAAGTCAATTATTGAAAATTTATTGAATATTTTTATAACTCATTATAAAATAATAAATATTATTAATTCATTGTGTTGAAAAGGAAAAATATGCTATAGACTCTAAAGATTGCACAATATACCAATTCAACAACTAGCTATTTTAACTTGAGGAGTTGCTTGCAATGGAAACAGTATCAGTATCAATCAGAAATATTGTTGAGTTAGTACTTATTAGTAAAAAGGCGAAAGACCACCTTTCTAAAATTAAGAGTGAGTTTGTATTGTCTTTTGAAGAAATATATATACTTGTGTATATATATAAAGGAGAGAAAGATTGTTATAATGTAAAAGACATTATTAAACAATCTAAATTCAAGCCTTATTATATTTCAAAAGCAGTACAAAATTTAAAAGAAAAAGGTCTTATCTCTAAAAAAAGAAATGATAAAGATGAGCGAACAGTAGCCATCCAAGTATCAAAAATACAACATAAAAAGATAAAGAATTTATTGATGGAAATCGAAGCCGAAATATTATAAATTTATTGTGTAAAGTGCATCATTATGGTGCACTTTAATTTTATTTATACTATATAGTTATTTATAAATAAGGAGTCCTGTTATGAAAGTACTATTAAATGTAAAACCTAAAAGTCAGTTGTTTCCTATTCCGATGATGATGGGATGTGAAGGTACTTCATGTTCAATGTTGTTAAATTACTATAATAAAAAGGTTGATGCGACGACCATTATGAGAGATTGGCCAACTCATCCTTATGATCCAAAGAAAGGATATGTAGGGAATCATTTTTTTATTAAGTTTGGTCACCATCAAACGATATTTCCTAATGTATTAGCCTCATTTTTAAATAGATATGATACTGATATAGTAGATGGCACTGGAACAGAACTTAAAGATTTAGAGAAAATAATTAAAAGTGGTAACCCTGTTGTTATTTATCATACAACTTTAGGACAGACTCCGATAAATAAAACATTCAAGTTAGGAAATAAAGAAAAAGAGTTTGTGACGAATATACATGTTACATTGTTAATAGGCTTTGACGATAATCATTATTACTATATAGATCCATTATGGAAAAGTATCAAAAATAAAATGGTCGTTCCAGCATTGTGGCCATCAAAATTACAAATTATCAAAATAAATAAAAATAAAATGATTGAAAGTTATAATAAACCAGGAAAAATGTGTATTTTCAAAAAAATATAAATATTTAAAAATTATTATGCCATATAGTTGTAATATTTGTTATGATATTATTATAAATATAAAAAAAAAGAGGTGTTTATATGTCTACTAAAATAAAGTTACTCATAGTAGGAATTGTAGTAGCATTTATTGCAATAGTGGGAATTGGTGGAGCAGCAACATATTACTTTTTAACAAATACGCCGAAGAATACATACTTATTAAGTGAACAAGAATCTGCAAAATCATTGAAAGAATATTTCAATGATAGATTTGAAAATGAAGCTGAATTTCAAGAAAAAATGCAAGATGAGTCATATGAAACTTCATTAAAATTTGGAGCGGAACTACCTGAATCGTTAATTTCACAGTTAGGTGTTCCAAAATCAGTAGTTGATTCTACTAATTTAGTGTTAAATGTAGGGCATGATCCTAAAAAAGAAAATTCAAAATTAGGTATTGAACCAACAATTGCAGATAATAAAATTGGAAACTTCCAATGGAGTGCTGATAAAAATAATCAATATGTAGAATCACCATTATTTAACGATGTTTACAAAGTGAAAAATAATGAAATTAAAAAAGGTGTTGAAAAAGCATCAGGTCAACCTTTAGAAACTACTGAAGGACAAAAGATCACAAATGATTCTTTAAATTTAAATACAATCTTATCTGGTTCACAAATATCTCAAGATGATATTGATAAAATATCTAAACGTTATAGCGATTTGTTCGTTGATCAGTTAGATGATGATAACTTTAAAAAAGATAAAGAAAAAGTTAAAATTTTCGATGATGAAAAAGAATTGAAAAAATTAACAATGAAATTAAGTTCTAAAGATACTAAAAAAATCACTGTAGCAATGCTTGAAGAAGCTAAAAAAGATGAAGATATCAAAAATATTGCTGAAAAACAAGGTAACATCAAAGATTACGACAAAGAAATTAATGATTTACTAAAAGACGCTAAGGATGAAAAGGAATCAAAATATCCTAAAGTCAATTCTATTATTTATGTAGATGGTAAAGAAATATTAAAACGTGATTTAACAATTACAAATCAAGATAATAAAAAAGTTAATATCAAAGGTACAAACGTTATTGATGATGGTGTTCAAGTAGATTACAAAATTTCAATGCCAGGAGAAGATGGTGGACTTTCATTAAAAGGTAAATCAACTGATGGTGATGAAATTAAAGATAAATATGATTTAGTAATTGAAGAAAATTCATACAGTAAGACAACTGCAAAATTAGATAACACATCTAAAGTAGATGGAGATAAACGTACTGACAAAGGTAAATTAACGTTCAGTGATGCAACTAGTCAACCGTTTGATCTTAACTACGACCATAATTTGACAACTGACACTAAAAATAATCAGCAAAAGCAAAAATTAAATGTCGATTTCGATGTTAATGGAGAGAATATCAAGTTAATTATGGATGGTAATACTGAACTGAAAAAAGACATTAAATTCAAAAAAGATGGCGCAATTGATTTTAATAGTTTATCAGATTCAGAAGTTGAGGATTTAACAAAAGAAATGCAAGATAAAACTGAAAAAATTGGTGAAGATCTTGCTAAAGAACTTCAATAGTTAAGAGAGGAGTGGTAATATGTCGACAATCAAATTGTTCAACATATACCACTCTTTTTTAATTAAAAAGTGGTATTTAATTGTCTATATTTTATTGTTATTTATAGCTGTGTTAGCGATTATGATTGGTGTTAACCAGATGAATCAAAAAGATGACAACTTTACAATTGGAATAGTTGATAAAGATCAGTCTAAAGAAACAAAATTGATTTTAAATGCTATTGGAGATGGTCAATCATTAGGTAATGATCTTTCAATAAAGCATTATAATGAGAAACGAGCACATAATTTATTAGAAAAAAAGAAAATTGATGGGTATTTTATATTTAAGGACGGAATGACAAAAGCTTTTTATCAAAATGGAGAGTTACCAATTGTAGTTAATACTTTTGATACACAATCAGTGGAAAGTATTATCATATTACAGCTAACAGATTCTGTATACAGTCGGTTAATGTTATCTATGGGTGGGGCAATGTCTTATGCTTCACTTTATCCAAATGCTACAGAGAATGAATTATTAACAATGATGACGGATATGTTATTTACAGGGCTAAATAGAAGTGGTTCTTTTGATGAAGAACCGGTAAAAGTATTTGATACATTAAGTTATTATACGATTTCAATTTATTTTGTATCTATATTTTTATTCTTCTTTTCTATTTTTAGTATTTTAAAAATGAATCAAAAGGATGCATTGAAAGAAAGATTAAGCATGTTCCATTTCTCGTATGAAAAGCTCACAATCGTAAGAGGTATATTTAGTTTAGGTTATACAATTTTATGGAGTGTAGTGGGTTTATGGATAATAATTAAATTCCTTAAACCGGAGTTTGAAATGTATAATTTAAATGCACTTATTATGAGCTTATCATATTATTTATTCTTTTTAACTTGTTCATTTATCTTTATAGATATTGCGTTTAGAAATGCAATCAACTATATATTGAAGATAGGATTAACGTTAGTAATTTTGCTTTTTTCAGGTGCGATCATTCCTATTATTTATTTAAAAGGTTTAAGTGGGGGTTTGATTGAAAGTTTACCTTTTACAATTGTGTATAATCAATTGCTTGAGCTACTTTTAAATAATTACATTATTGATCTGCACCCAATGTTTTATTGGAATATTTTAATTATGATAGGCTTACTGACAACCTCGATATATTGGAGGTATCGCCAATGAAACCAATGTTCAATCTAGTTGTTTTGAAACAATGGAAACAATATGTGGTATTACTGTTAATATTGGTTCTGACAATTTCTGTAGTTTTAATGGCTCAAACAACATCAAACAAATTATTCAAAATGCCTATTGCTGTTCAAGATATGGATCAATCTGCATCTTCCAAAGAGTTGATTCATAATTTAGAACAAACAAAGTATTTAGAAGTGATCCATATTTCGAAAGATGAAGCATATATTGAAGATTTTATTGAAAAGAAAGAAGCAATTGTAAGTTTACAAATTCCAAAAGATTTCAGTGATAGATTAAAAGAAAATCGATTAAAAGATGCCTTATTGCTATATTATAAAGATGATTTTATTGGTGAAATTGCTTTAGAAGTTACTAGTAAATCTTTGTATAAACAACAGATACCCGTTATTATTCAAGATCACTTAAAAAAAGCTGACCATAAAGTAAGCATGGATAAAATTAAACAAGAATATAAAAAAGATACACCTCACTCGAAAATGGAGCACCATGCTGTTAAAAAGAATGCGGATGTTTCTATTAGTGCTGGCGCAATAATTGCACTTTTATTATTAGTGAGTTGTAGCCAAGTGGTATTGCATCAACGTCTTAAGCAAAATGCAGCATTAGACAGATTAATGATGTTTAATGGTACAAAATTAAAGCTATATACTTTTTATGTCATGACACATGTTATTTTGTTATTTTTAATCATTTTGTCTGTAAGTTTAATACTGTCATGGTCACTTAGTATTTTATTTTATGTAACAACACTATGTATCCTTATAGCATATGAGTTTGGCTTAAGTATATTGTTATTTAAAATTAATACACTTAGCCACAAGTTATTTATGGCTATTATGTGGTCAATTGCGATTAGTTGTCTGTATTTATATATCCAAATATAGGAGGTGTCTTGATGATTACAATAGAAAATTTATCAAAAAGCTATAAGGATAAACAAATCTTTCAAAATTTTAATACGACTTTTAAAGACAAGACACTAACTGTATTACTCGGTGAAAATGGTGCTGGTAAATCAACACTTTTAAGAATCGTAACTGCTCTAGAAAAAGCAAATGGTGGTACAGTTAAGTACTTTGGAGAACGATTAAGTAATAGAGAAATTAAAGAAAAAATTGGATATATTCCTCAAGACATAGCTTTGTTTGAGCATCTGACTGTAAATGAAAATATTGAATTTTTTAAAGCGCTTAGTAAACAATCAATTTCTTCTAATCTTATAGAAGACTACTGTGAAAAACTTAATTTATTTGAAAGAAAAGCTAAAATTTCTGCACTATCTGGTGGGACGAAAAGGAAGGTCAATTTATTAATTGGATTATTAAGTAATCCTAGTATATTAATTTTAGATGAACCAACAGTAGGGATAGATTTAAAATCTAGGTATGACATTCACCAATTATTAAATAGTTTAAAAGAATCGAGACTTATTATTTTGACTACGCATCATTTGGATGAAGTTGAAAGTTTAGCAGATGAAATTAAACTAATAGGAAAAGATTCTTTTTATCGAAATATTTTATCTGAAAAAGGATGGGAATTTGAAGATAGTTTGCATAATTGAATATGATATACTCACGTTCTGAAAAGTACTCCTAAGCCGTAATTCATAATTACGAATTGGGAGTATTTTATTTTTTGTATTTTAAAATTGTATGCTTAAATTTGATTTATTATTTCAGTTCAGATTTAAGGATAAGAAATCGTGAGTCTTTAATGAATTATCTAAAAATTTAGAAATATAAAAACGTATTGCAAATAAAATTTTTAACGTGTATTCTTATTTAATGTATCGGAATTAAAAGGATTGGGAGGTCAAGTAATGGAAACGTTTTGGATTGTTATAAATATTATTGTTTTCTTACTATTTATAGGTTTATTAGGTTATTTAACAAAGAAACATGTGAAGTTCTCTAAACGTGTACTTATCGGTTTAGGAATCGGTATTGTATTTGGTTTAGCATTACACTTGATATATGGTGTGGATTCTAAAATTACTGAAACAACAGCGTCTTGGTTTGATATTGTTGGTACTGGTTACGTGAAACTATTACAAATGATTGTAATGCCACTTATATTTATTTCAATAGTATCTGCGTTTACAAAGATAACGATTGGACAAAATTTTGCTAAAGTTGGAGCTTGGATATTTACTTTCTTAATAGGAACAGTAGCTATTGCTGCTTTAGTAGGTATTATATACGCAATGCTATTCAATTTGGATGCTTCACAAATTGATTTAGGCGATGTAGAAAATAGTCGTGGACAAGAAATCGAACAAACATCTAAAGATATGGAAGCAAATAATTTACCAAGCCAAATTATAGAATTATTACCAGCAAATCCATTTTTAGATTTCACTGGAGCTAGAGGCACTTCAACGATAGCTGTAGTGATATTCGCAGGATTTGTAGGATTTAGTTTCTTACGTGTAATGAGAAAAGAACCTGAAAAAGGTAGCTTGCTTAAAAGAGGGATTGATGCGATTTATGCATTAGTTATGGGTATTGTTACTTTTGTATTAAGATTAACGCCTTATGGTATTTTAGCGATTATGACTAAAACTGTAATGACAAGTAACTTTGAAGCAGTATGGACATTAGGTAAGTTCGTTCTTGCTTCTTATGCCGCATTAATTACAATGTATATTATTCATTTAATATTAGTGTCAGTTGTTGGGTTGAACCCTGTGACATACGTTAAAAAGACAAGTGAAGCATTGTTGTTTGCATTTACATCTAGATCAAGTGCAGGAACTTTACCAATAAATGTACAAACTCAAACGACTCGTTTAGGTGTTCCAGAAGGCGTAGCAAACTTTGCCGGCTCATTTGGTTTATCTATAGGGCAAAATGGATGTGCAGGTATTTATCCAGCTATGTTAGCAATGATGATTGCACCAAGTGTTGGTATAGATATAGATTTACCATTTATCCTATCAGTTATAGGTGTAGTTGTAATTAGTTCATTTGGTGTAGCCGGTGTAGGTGGTGGCGCGACATTTGCTGCTATACTTGTCCTATCTACATTGAATTTACCTATTGCATTAGCAGGTGTGTTAATATCTGTTGAACCACTTATAGATATGGGTAGAACAGCATTGAATGTCAATGATTCCATGTTAGCTGGTACAGCAACTGCTAAAATGACAGGTCAATTAGATGAAGATGTATATAATGATCAAGACTTTAATGAATTAGGCGAGTCTTATTAATATTTAATCACTTAAAATAAAGCGCAAAGTCTGATAATCACATGAATCATCAGCTTTGTTTTAAACTGTCGACAAAGTCTCCGATTTAGTTGGCAGTTTTTCTTTTGTTAAAAACTTATCAATATAGTCGGATTAATATTGAAAGCAATTAAGTACAATGATAAAGTGTTATTAAGGAGTGTGGACACAATGAGTAGAGATTTATTTATTAAAAATGAATTCCAGAAAAAATGGATAGATAAAATAGAAGATCATAAAGAATCATTGCAAAAGTATGCAGAGAAAAATGATTTAAATTCAGAATTTCCATATGAAAATATTAATTGGTTAATTGAAGAAGGATATACTAAAACTGTACTTCCAAAATCTTACGGCGGAGAAGGTGCAACTCCAGAAGATGTCGTATTATTTCAAGAAACATTAGGTAAAATAGACGGCGCAACAGCTTTAGCAATTGGATGGCATATGGGAGTAGTTGGCCAAATCTATCAAGAAAAATTATGGACTAAAGAATTATTAGACGAATTTGCAAAAGAAGTTGTGAATGGTGCGATTGTAAATAGAGCCGTAAGTGAAGCGGAGACAGGTAGCCCTACAAGAGGTGCGAGACCAAGTACAAACGCTGAACATAAAGGAGACCATTATATTATAAATGGTGTTAAAACTTTTACTACAATGAGTCAAAGATTAACACACTTTTTAGTAGGAGCATATGTCCCAGAAAAAGAAGCGCTTGGATTTTTCTTGATTCCTAGAGATACAGAAGGCTTATCTATTGCTGAAAATTGGAATATGGTAGGTATGCGTGCTACTGAAAGCCATGATTTAGTGTTAGACGATGTTAAAATTCATGAAAAATATTTAGTAGAAGTTGCTAATGCACCGAGAGGAAATAATATAAATCCGTGGAATCTTCATATTCCTGCAGTTTATTTAGGTATCGGTCAAGCGGCTCGTGATTATGCAATCGATTTTGCAAATGAATATAGCCCTGGAAGTATTGAAGGTGTTATAGCTGATATTCCAGCAGTACAACAAAATATCGGAAATATGGAATTAGAGCTTACTACAGCAAGACATTATATTTATAGTGTGATAGATAAGTATTTAAATCCTTCAATAACTGATGCGCAAATAGATGTTGAACTCGGTGTAGCTAAACATGTTGTCGTAAATCATTCAATCAAAATTATAGATATTGCAATGAGAATCGTTGGTGCGAAAAGCTTACAAATGGAAAGACCATTACAAAGATATTATAGAGATATTCGTGCTGGATTACATAATCCGCCAATGGATGATGTCACTATTACAAAATTAGCTAAGAAAGCACGAGAAGAAAGAAATAACATTCAATAATAAAAAAGACGAAAAATTAACATTAGATAATTTTTCGTCTTTTTTATTATTAAAAGTCACTATTTTGTTGTGCTTTTATCCTTTTTTTACGTCTAGGTTTCATTCCAATTGACATATAAAGAACGACAGCGAGAATTACAATCATACCGGCAAGTTGATATATCCCGAATGGAACCTTTAACCAAAGAACAGAAGAAATAACAGCTGTTACAGGTTCAAGTACACCAAATAATGCAGTAGTTTGAGGGCTTATATACTTTACACTTTCTAAATACATCCAAAATGCAAACATCGTTCCGAAAGTAATTACAAAAGCAAAGTAAATAGCACCTCTCAAATCTAGTAAATGCCATGGAAAAGAAAAATCTAAGTTGATTAAAGATAACGCAATTCCACCTATAAACATTGACCAGCCAATAACAACAAGTGATGGCCAATTTAAAAATAATTTCACTGCGTAAACAGTGTAAAAAGCAGCAGCACAAGCTGTTAACAATCCCCACACAATTGCATTTGGTGGAACAGATAATGTAGAATAATCACCATTCGTTAAAAGTAAGCTAGTACCGAATAAAGAACATACAATTATAATAATATCTGCCCATCTAAATTTACTTTTTCTAGTTATTAGTAAATAAAGTAATATAACAACTGGCGCTAAAAACTGTAATAGTGTGGCAATAGCAACATTTCCCTTATCAATCGTAGCCATGAATGTGTATTGTACCCCTAACATGCCAAATAATGCATATATGATGAGTTGTAATAATGAATGTTTAACTTTAAAAATATGTGTTAAATGCTGTTTTTGAATAAATTTAGCAATTAATAATAAGAAAAAGCCACTCAAAATTAAACGCTCTGCTACAAATAAAGAAATAGGTAAGCCATATTCAGTAAATAGTTTCTCTGTAACAGTGCCACCTAACCCCCAAAATGTAGCACCAAACATAACGAGCATGGTACCTTTTAACTGATTATTTTGCAATTATGGTCCCTCAATTCTGAATGATGTTAATTAACTAATTTTAGCATTTGGGATATTAATAAACAATAAGTTGCGATTTTTTTACTTGCAATTATAGATACCACATTCTTATAATGAAGGTATCAGTTTGAAGAGAGGTTACCACATGAAGTACGTGTTAATATCGGTAGGTACAATTGCAACAGTTTTAGGTTTTATAGGTGCAGTTATGCCTTTATTACCAACAACACCATTCATATTATTGGCAGTATTTTGCTTTGCAAAAAGTTCAGATAGATTCCATAAATGGCTTGTAAGTACGAAAGTATATAAAGAATATGTAGAAGATTTTCAAAAATATAAAGGGTATACATTAAAGAAAAAATTCGAACTACTAATAAGTGTATATATCGTAGTAGGCTTTTCAATTTGGATGATTGATCATTTATATATAAGAATTGGTTTGTGCATTATGCTGTTTTTCCAAACAGTTGTATTATTTACATTTGTTAAAACATTGCCAGCTAAAAATAAATAATTTTTATTATCTGTCGTTGAAGCGGTGTAACTTAACTTTACGATAGATTTTTTTTGAAAATTTTTAGTAAATAAGTTTTATAAAAATTGAAAAATGTTATTGCTATAACATAATAACAGTTATATAATAAACAAAGATGCGAATGATATTCATTATCAATTGGAGGACAATTATGAGAAAACTTTTAACGTTAGTTATGGCTTTAGCATTGATAGTTGCTGCTTGTGGTAACAAATCAGATGATAAAGAAAGCAATAGCAAAACTAAATCAAGTAAAGAAACAGTAAGTTATAAATTAGACGACGGGAAAAAAATAGATATACCGAAAGAACCTAAACGTATTGTAGTTTTGGCACCATCATATGTAGGTGGATTATTACATTTAGGAGTTAAACCAGTAGGCGTACCAGCTTCAACAGATCAAACACCAATTCTTAAAGATAGAATCAAAGGCATTAAGAAAGTTGGTGAAGACAATGTTGAGCAAGTAGCAGAATTGAAACCAGATTTAATCATTACATACAATTCAGATAAGAACTTGAAGAAATACGAAAAAATAGCACCAACAATTCCATACGATTACGTAAAACATAATTACCTAGATATGCAAGTAGAACTTGGTAAATTAGTAGGTAAAGAAGACAAGGCTAAAGAATGGGTAGAAAAATGGAAAAAAGAAACAGCAAAAGATGGAAAAGAAATTAGAGAAAAAATCGGTGAAGATACAACAGTTTCAGTTATAGAAGCATTTGAAAAAGATATATATACTTATGGTGAAAACTGGGGTAGAGGAACTGAAGTATTATACCAAGCATTTGATTTAAAAATGCCTGAAAGTGTAGATAAAGATGTTAAGAAAGACGGATGGAAAAAAATATCTCAAGAAGAAATTGAAAAATATTCAGGAGATTATCTATTCTTACCTTTATCAAAAGGACAACCTAAACCAGAATTCACAAAAACAGAAGCTTGGAAATCTATACCAGCAGTTAAAAATGATAAAGTAATTGAAATAGATGCAGAAACATTCTGGTATAACGATCCATATTCATTAGAAATGCAACGTAAATACTTGAAAGAACAGTTACTTAAAAAAGCTGATAAATAAAAAATATAAGTTAGAATTGAGATGCTTATAAATAAATTAACGCGCATTCATTAGTTAAGCCTAATGAATGCGCGTTTTTGTATTATGTAAGGGACATAATTCCGAGAAATGTCCGTAATACGTAGTGTAAGGGACATAATTCCGAGAAATGTCCGTAAGGGGTAATGTTAGGGACATAATTCCGAGAAATGTCCGTAAGGGGTAATGTTAGGGACATAATTCTGAGAAATGTCCGTAAGAGGTAGTGTTAGGGACATAATTCTGAGAAATGTCCGTAAGAGGTAGTGTCTAAGGAGCAAAATCCAGAATTCTGCTAGTAAGAACTTTCTAAGGAGCACAATTCAGAATTCTGCCAGTAAGAACACTCTAAGGAGCACAATTCAGAATTCTGCTAGTAAGAGCTTTCTAAGGAGCACAATTCAGAATTCTGCCAGTAAGAACAATCTAAGGAGCACAATTCAGAATTCTGCTAGTAAGAACTTTCTAAAGAGCACAATTCAGAATTCTGCCAGTAAGAACAATCTAAAGAGCACAATCCAGAATTCTGCCAGTAAGAACAATCTAAAGAGCACAATTCAGAATTCTGCCAGTAAGAACAATCTAAGGAGCACAATTCAGAATTCTGCCAGTAAGCGCAGTCTAAGGAGCACAATTCGGAATTGTGCTAGTAAGAACTTTCTAAGGAGCACAATTCTTCTTACTCCCAATATTAGAAAAGAACAAAACAGAGAAAACCCTAGGATTTTCTCTGTTTTGTTCTATTTATTAATAAAAATTTATTTAGTGTCTTTTACATACTGATCGTTAATTGTATAGATTGTTAAACCTACGATATTCTTATTGTGTTTTGAGAATGGTAAGCTTGCTAAATATCCTACGATAAATGCTATGAAGAAACCAATAACTGATACTGTAAATGGTGTGATTTCTGTTTTACCGATAAAGTAAGATACGATTGCTGCTACGATTAAGCCGATAATAACGCCATACGAATTTGCTCTTTTAGTAAAGATACCTACTGCAAACACACCGGCTATCGGTACACCGAATAATCCTGTTACAAGCAAGAATAAGTCCCATGTTTCATTTGTTTCTTGATTGATTAAATATAATGAAGCTATTGTACCAAAAATACCTGCAATGATAATAACGATTCTTGCAAATAATACATCATGTTCAGAGTTATTATTTTTAGAAAAACGTTGCTTTAAATCGACAATGACACACGCTGAAATTGAATTCAAACTTGATGAAATTGTTGATTGTGCTGCTGCAAATATTGCTGCTATTAATAATCCACCAACAAATGGAGGGATTTGTGTAAGTATGAAATATGGTACGATTGCTGATGTGTTAAATCCTTCTGGTAATGTTGATACATTATTATAGAAGGAATACAATACTGTTCCCATTCCATAGAAAATAGGAATTGTTATAAATGCTAATATCCCATTTGTCCATAATGATTTATTTGTTGATGATACTGAACCTGTTGTTTGATAACGTTGAACGATATCTTGACTGGCAGTATATTGATGTAAGTTATTAAATATAGAACCAATGAATATAATTGGAATTGCAGCCGCTGCTGTTCCGAATTTCCAGTTGTCTACAGAAATTAATTTTTTGTCTTGCATCGCTTCTTGAGCTACAGTTGCAAAGTTTCCATCGATTTGAAATGCACCAAGGAAGATAACAGCAACTGCACCACCAATTAAAATAATACCTTGTATAACATCGCTCCAGATAACCCCTTCGATACCACCCAAAAATGTATAGACCATACATAATAATCCTACTAATGCAGCGATTAAATATGGGTTAATATCTGAAACAGATGTAATGGCTAGTGTTGGCAAATAAATAACGATTGCAACACGACCAATGTGAAATAAAGTAAATGCTAATGATCCAATGACACGTAATACTATACCAAATCTTGCTTCTAAATATTCATAAGCTGTTGTAACATCAAGCTTTCTGAAAAATGGAATATAGAAATATATAAGCAAAGGTATGATAGCGATAATAGCTATGTTCCCAGCTGCGTAAGACCAATCCGTATTGAATGCTCTTTCAGGTGTTCCCATATATGTTATAGCACTTAAAGTAGTGGCATATATTGAGAAACCTACAGCCCAAGCAGGGATCCTTCCTTTTGCTTTAAAGAATGATTCTGTATCTTGTCCGGCTCTCTTTGTGAAGTATACGCCGACTAATAATGTTGCTAATAAATAAATGATTAATGCTATCCAGTTTCCAGTACCAAAACCTACTTCATTCATAGTATGACATCCCCTTTGTTCATCAATAAATTATAAGTTGTATTTTGAAACGAGTTCTTTAACTTTTTCTAATGAAGCATCATCTAGAGGTGCTAATGGACGTTTAACAGCTCCAGCTTCAATTCCTTTAGTTGAAAGAACAGCTTTTAATGTTGGATAGATACCTAATGCAAGTACTTGTTCTATAATGTCGTTTGTTTCATGTTGAATTTTGTATGCTTCTTGGATTTTGCCTTCTTTTGCCAAATTAAAAATTTGTCTCGCGCGTTGACCGTTAATATTGTATGTAGATCCAATTGCACCATCAACACCTGAAACAGCTGCTTGGATAAGCATTTCATCAAATCCAGAAAGTATCAGTTTATCAGGGAAAGCTTTTCTAATTCTTTCTAATAAGAAGAAATCAGCTGCAGTGTATTTGATTCCAATAACTTTTTCATTTTCGAATAACTCTTCAAATTGTTGAATGGATAAGTTAACACCTGTTAAAGCAGGTATTGAATAAATAATCATATCGTTTCCAGTAGCTTCAATTATTGCATTGTAATAGTATTTAATTTCTTCAAAGCTAAATGGATAATAGAACGGTGTCACTGCAGATAAAGCATCATAACCAAGTTCAGTTGCATATTTACCTAACTCAATTGATTCATTTAAATCTATTGCACCAACTTGAGCAATAAGTGTTATTTCATTGCCAACTTCATCTTTAACGATTTCAAAGACTTTCTTTTTTTGAGTAGTATTCATTAAGAAATTCTCTCCAGAACTACCATTAACGTATAATCCATCAATTTTTTGTTCTTCAATATTTTGACGGATGATTTGTCTTAAACCAGATTCTAAAATATTTCCCTCTTCATCAAACGGTACTAGTAAAGCAGAATATAAACCTTTCATTTTAAAAACTCCTTTTTATTTATATATTGATAATATTGTCAGACCAATTTATAATCATATTGTAAGCGAATACAATTACGTATGTCAATCGTTTTTATTATTTGTAGAGTTAATTATGATAAAATAAATTATTAAAGAGGAGGTAGTAAATCATGATGAATAGAACATCGTTAGTTGATGTAGCAGTTGAAAATTTAAAAGAATATATAACTGAACATCAATTTAAAAATGGAGATAAACTGCCTTCAGAGAAAATGCTAATCGAGCAACTTGGTGTTAGTAGAACTGTAGTGAGAGAAGCAATTAGTCGATTGCAACAAAGTGGGCTTATACAAGTTAAGTCAGGAAGTGGAATGTTCATTACTGACAAAAACAACCATTTATCTATGCTATTTGAATCTCATATGAAAGTACATGGCTTCAAAATAAAAGAATTATTAGAAGTCCGTAAAATATTAGAGTTAGGTGCGATACGATTAATTATCGAGAATAAAATTCCAATCGATGCAACGAAACTAAGAAATATAAACGAAATTTACTATAATGCACTTGAGCAATCTCAAAAATTAGCTCAATATGATTCTGCCTTTCATGAAACGATTATTTTATTTACTGACAACCAGACTTTAATTACGATGAGTAAAGTAATTAAAGAGTACTTCGATAAAAATCAGTTTAATCAAATTGTTGATAAAGAGGATATTGAAAAGTCTTATAAAGAGCATGGTGAAATTATACAAGCGATAGAATCAAGAGATTTATCTTTAGCACATGCAATTATTAATAGGCATCTGTCTCGAGTTATTGAATGGATAGAAGAATTGGAGCAAAAATGATGAGTAAATTAAATAAAATAGAAGTTCAAAGTTTAAAATCTCAAGTCTTACAAGAAATTAAGCAATATATTTTAGATAAAGGTTTAACTGAAGGAGATCGATTGCCAACAGAAAGGGCATTTACAGAAATGTATGGCGTAAGTCGATCAGTTGTGAGAGAAGCTTTGAGTTATCTTGAACATACAGGTGTAACAGAAACAGTACAAGGAAGAGGAACTTTAATTAAAGCACCAGATGTTTCGAGTTTAGTAGAAGGTTTCTTGTTTAGCTTTCAAGTCGCTAATGGTTCAAAACAAGATTTACTTTCCTTAAGAATTATATTTGAATGTGCTGCTATCGAAGAGATTGTTAAATTAGATAAAGATATAAGTCAGATGAAAGCTATCGTTAAAGAAGAAGTAAAAAATCATTATGAAAACGATAAAGCATTCCATCAATCTATCTTGCATTCAACAGGCAATATATTATTTGAACAACTGAGCTCAGTTATACAATCGTATTTCTATCATATTGAAGAAGAAGGGCAAGATATAGACTATATCAAAACGAGTGAAACACATAAACAAATTGTAGACGCCATCTCAAATAAAGATGTTAAATTGGCGAAAGAGTTGATGACACAACATTTGTCAAAATAGGAGGATACTATGAAAATTGCAATAGATATTGGAGGCACTTTTATAAAAGCTGGAGTTATTGATTCAGAACAAAATTTATATAGCTATCAAAAAGTAAAGACCCCAAATAATAAAGATAGAGGCATTGTTAAAGAGGTTATAAGAATTATCGAAACTTATAAACAAGAGTTCAACTTAAATAATCCTGATGTTGGTATATCTACTGCTGGTGTTGTAGATTCAAAAAAAGGGGAAATCACATATGCTGGCCCGACAATTCCGTACTATAATGGTACTAATTTTAAAAAAGCATTAACAGATATCGCTGGAAATGTTGAGATTAACAATGATGTTTCCAGTGCATTATTAGGTGAGTTAATTGATTACAATACTGATGTCAAATCTATATTTTTATTAACGATAGGTACAGGAATTGGTGGAGCGTATTACGAGGATAAATTATTAGAAGGTAAACAATATAGAGCATGTGAGATCGGGTATTTATTATATGATAAAAATACGGGTAAGACATATGAAGATAGAGGATCAACTACAGCATTGAAAACTTCCATTCAAGAACAATATAAGGAAGTTATTACTGTTGAAAAATTATTTAATAAAGCACACGCAAATGATGAAAAAGCTATGAAAATATTAAAAGAATGGGCGAATCACGTTGCGGAAGGTATTGCTCAAATTCAAATCATGTTTGATCCTGAACTAATTTTAATTGGTGGGGGAATATCTAAACAAGAAGAAAGACTAATTGGATTAATTGAACCGTTTATAGACGATTATCTTCCTGAAAATTATGGTCATGCAATTATTGAAACAACATCTAAAGGTAATGATTCAGCATTGTATGGAGCAGTCTCAACATTTTACAACTAATCGTTAACCTATATTTAAATGAAGTTAACAATGTGGTATAATATCGATATCTAATATTAGGAGTGAAGAAATTGAAGACTAAAGATATCGTTATGATAGCAATGTTTACAGCATTTATTTCAGTATTGGCATTTATACCACCAATACCACTACCATTTATGCCAGTTCCTATTGTATTACAAAATATTGGTATTATTTTGGCAGGTTGTTTACTTGGATATAAAAGAGGTACAACAAGTGTTGTTATATTCTTATTACTTGTTGCTACAGGTCTACCATTGTTATCTGGTGGAAGAGGTGGTTTAGGTGTATTCTTCGGACCATCTGCCGGATATTTATTTGGTTACCCAGTTGTTGCATTTTTAATTGGCTTATTTATAGATTTTAAGTGGAAGAAGTTAACATTTGCATATGCATTAACAGTTAATATTATTATCGGGGTAATATTACTAAACTTAATTGGTGGATTTTTCATGGGTGAATTTATGAACATATCAATTTCAAAAAGATACATATTAGCAGCTACATTTCTTCCTGGAGATATTGTTAAAGCAATACTAGCAACTATGTTATTATTTAGTTTAAAGAACATACCGGAAATTAAAAGGTTAAGAAATAATTAACGAGGTGAAATAACATGGTTTCATTTATAGATATAGTAACAGATGGAGATGTATTGAATGAAACAGATCGATATATCCAATATCATACTTTAGATAAGCATATTCAATATGATTCAAATAAAATAGTATACAAACTCATGCCTGATTTGGAAACATTCAAAAAAGATGAACAGATGTTAAAAAAATTACATGATCAACATGAACAACCGTTTCTAAAATTTGTCTTCCCTGAAAATCATAAGATAGATGATTCTTTAGGAGCGTATTTAAAAGAAACAGGTTATGAATATAGTTGGATCGAATTATATATTAATACTGATAAGCAATTTATAAGTAAAAATCATAATGATATTGATGTTGTAACAACTAATGAAGATAATCTTGTTGATTTTTTAAATCTTTCTTATGAGTATGATAAAAAATACGGTACAGATTATGCAAATTTAAAAATTGAAGTCAGTAAAGAACAATTAAATAAAGATAATCCTGTTCAAGTATTAGCATATTATAAAGGTAAACCAGCTGGTACATTACTTATTTGGAATCATGAAACTTATGTAGAGTTAGATAGCTTTGCTGTAAGAGAATCCTATAGAAAGTTAGGTATAGGTACAAAGATGCAAGCTTTTGTTGCAGACTTTGCTAAAGAAAAGCCAATTATATTAGTGGCGGATGGTGAAGATACTGCTAAAGATATGTACGTCAAACAAGGTTATATATATAGTGGTTATCAATATGAAGCGCTTAAAGAATATGAATAAAGATTAGAGGCTCGGACACATGAATTGTCCGAGCCTCTAATCTTTATATTGGGAGTAGATGACAGATTAAAATATGCTTATATCAAGCTTTTTCAATCTTGATTATCTGTAATGATTCTCTCTGAATGACTATAAACATTAAAGCTATCGTCTCTAATAAAACCTACTGCTGTTATATTTAAGTCCTCTGCTAAGTTAATTGCTAAATTAGTAGGAGCTGATTTTGATAAAATAATACCTACACCAATTTTTGCTGCTTTAATTAATATTTCCGAGGAAATACGACCACTAAATATAAGTACTTTATTACGTATAGGAATATCATGTTCTATACAATAACCGAATAACTTATCAAGAGCATTATGTCTACCGATATCAGAACGGTGTTCATAAAAATAATGTCCATCACTTATAGCTGCATTGTGCAATCCACCCGTTTCTTTAAATATCTTGCTTTCTGTATGTAGCTTATCCATCATGTTTATAATTTGTTCAGGACTAATGGTTAAGTTTGATTGAGATACTTTAGCAGTTACGGCATCGTTATTAAAATAAAACGCTCTACTTTTACCACAACAAGAGGAAATCATTCGTTGTGTATACTTTTTATTATCAGGATTGATTTCTTTAGTTAGTTCTACGTGGGCAAAGCCTTTAGAATCATCTATTAAGATCTGTTTAATTTCATCTTTTTTTATGATGACACCTTCTGATGCAATAAATCCAATAACGAGTTCTTTTAAATTATTTGGTGAACAAATAATAGTAGCAAACTCTTCGCCATTAATCATGATTGTGAGAGGGAATTCACTTACGTAACAATCTGTTGTATCTATAAATTTATTGTTTTTAAATTTTAAAATTGGTTGATTATAAGTCATATTATTTTTCATATATATTCCCCATTTATATATTTCTCGATAAGTTAATATTACTTATAAATGGTTGATAGTTAAAGAAAAAGAACTTTTAGCAAATTTTTATAAAATAACAAAGTAAGGGAGTGTCCTTAAAAATCAATGAGAAATGCCTATTTATAAAAATTAAGATAGATTTTAAGGAGTATTTGTGAAAAAATATACACAAGGGTTTCATAAACATATTGAAAGGTGTAAATTAAGTTTATATATTCTTTACTATAGAGAGGAACAAAATAATGAAAAGATTATTAATGTTAGTAATAGCTTTACTATTAGTATTAGCTGGCTGTAACACAGAGTCTAATCAAGATAAAGTTAAAAAGGAATCTGAAAGTAAGACATTAACTGTGTCAGCTGCAGCAAGTTTAACTGATGTAACGAAAGCACTGGAAAAAGAATTTAACAAAAAACATCCTAATACAAATATCAAATTCAACTATGGTGGTTCAGGTAGTTTACGTAAACAAGTAGAAGCTGGAGCAGATGTAGACGTCATGATGTCTGCTAATACTTCAGATATTGATAAACTACAAGATGAAAATAAAGTTTCTAAAGTTTATGATTATGCTAAAAACAAACTCATTATCATAAAATATAAGAATTCTACTGTTAAAGAATTAAGAGACGTTAGCTCACCAGATAAAGTAGCTATCGGAGAAGCGAAAAGCGTACCAGCAGGTCGTTATGCGATAGATTATATGAAAAAAGAAGATTTATATGAAGGTATGACAAGTACTTTTGTATTTGCAAAAGATGTAAAACAAGTATTGAATTACGTCCAAAAAGAAAATGCTGAAGCTGGATTTGTATATGCTACTGATATGTATAAAGGAAAAGATAAAAAAGTAGATAATGTAGTTAAGTTAGCAGATGCACCATTAGATGAACCAATTATATATAGAGCAGGACTTGTTACAGATAAGAAAGAAGCAAAAGCATGGTTTGAATTTTTAAAATCTAAAGAAGCAAAAGAAATATTTAAAGCATATCACTTTGAAGGTTAGGGGATAAGACTATGCCAGATTTAACGCCATTATGGATATCGATAAAAGTAACATTAATAAGTACAATCATCGTATGTATCTTAGGTATAATTCTGGCTAAATTGATGTTCAACTATAAAGGTAAATTAAAGCCAATTATTGAAAGTGTAATTATGCTACCAATTGTCTTACCTCCAACTGTTATGGGATTTGTATTATTAATTGTATTCTCTAAAAATAAGATTTTTGGACAGTTTTTAGATGATGTATTTCATATTAATGTCATTTTTACATGGGTTGGTGCTGTAATTGCAGCAGTGATCGTAAGTTTACCTTTAATGTATCAACATGTTATAAATGGCTTTCAATCAATTAACCCGAAAATGCTCAACTCAGCAAGAACAATGGGAGCGAGTGAAGGTAAAATATTTAGAACAATTATCTTACCTTTATCAAAACGGTCTATCTTCTCAGGAATTGTAATGAGCTTTGCTAGAGGATTAGGAGAATTTGGTGCAACACTTATGGTGGCAGGTTACATACCAGGATTAACCAACACACTTCCTTTAGAAATATATTTCTTAGTACAAGCTGGTGAAGAACATAAAGCTTGGTTATGGGTTATTGTACTCATAGCATTTGCGGTATGCGTAATCAGTTCACTCAATTTATTAAATCAAAAGAGTCATAAGTGGGAGTAGGTATTTATGATTAAAATTTTTATAAAAAAGCTAATTAAAAATAGAACAATCACATTAAATATCCAATCTACAGAACCTAAAATTTATGCCATAGTAGGGAAATCAGGTATAGGTAAATCTACGTTATTAAATATTATTGCTGGTTTAGAAGAAGCGGAAGAATATAATATTGAAATTCAAAAAGAAAAATTAAGCTACCAACAACATCTTATAAAAGTTCAAGATAGAAAAATTGGATATTTATTTCAAGATTATCAACTATTTCCCCATATGACCGTACAAGAAAATATACATTATATGAAGTCGCCAAATAAAGAAACAGAGCAGTTAATCAATCATTTACGTATAGCAAATTGCTTAAACCAATATCCATCAACGTTGTCAGGTGGAGAATCACAAAGAGTTGCATTATGTAGAGTGCTCAGCGTAAAGCCAAACTTACTTTTATTAGACGAGCCATTTTCAAGTTTAGATGATGAAACTAAAGAAGAAGGCATGGAACTTATAAAATATATATTTAAAACATGGCAAATTCCAATTATACTTGTATCTCATTCAAAAAAAGAAGTTCAAACACTAGCAGACGAAGTAATTGAAATAAAATAGTATAGATCAGTATATATCTAATTAAGCAAATCCCCCAATCCGAAACGATATTTCGGGTTGGGGATTTTTATTTTTGAATATAAATAGTGTTCCTAAGACTGCGCTAACTAGCAGAATTCTGAATAGTGTTCCTTAGAAAGATCCAACTGGCAGAATTCTGAATAATGCTCCTTAGGAAGTTCTAACTGGCAGAATTCCGAATAGTGCTCCTTAGAAAGATCTAACTGGCAGAATTCTGAATAATGCTCCTTAGGAAGTTCTAACTGGCAGAATTCCGAATAGTGCTCCTTAGACTGAGCTAACTGGCAAAATTCTGAATAATGCTCCTTAGAAAGTTCTAACTGGCAGAATTCCGAATAGTGCTCCTTAGCGACAGTACCTCTTACGGACAATACTCGTAATTATGTCCTTAACGACACCTCTTACGGACATTACTTAGAATTATGTCCCTAACACTACCTCTTACGGACAATACTCGTAATTATGTCCCTAACACTACCTCTTACGGACATTACTCAGAATTATGTCCCTTACAGCACCTCTTACGCACATTTCTCAGAATTATGTCCCTAACAACACCTCTTACGGACATTACTCGGAATTATGTCTCTAACACTACCTCTTACGGACATTACTCGTAATTATGTCCCTAACGAGACCTCTTACGGACATTACTCAGAATTATGTCCCTCTTTACAAAATGTCATAACTAACACAATAGGGATTTCGTAACAATGTATAGGTAATCCCCTAATATAAAAAGTTTGTGAAAAAAATTACAATTTAAGTAGTTTATAAAGGGCAAATATTAGGAGGTACTATCTATGTCTAAGTTAGGTTTGAAATTCTTTAAGCCAACAGAGAAATTTAATGGTAACTGGTCGATTTTAGAAGAGAAAAGTAGAGAATGGGAAAAGATGTATAGAGAGCGTTGGAGTCATGACAAAGTGGTCAGAACTACTCATGGTGTTAACTGTACGGGTTCGTGTTCATGGAAAGTTTTTGTGAAAAATGGTGTTATAACTTGGGAAAACCAACAGATTGATTATCCATCTTGTGGACCTGATATGCCAGAGTTCGAACCTAGGGGATGTCCTCGTGGTGCTTCTTTTTCATGGTATGAATATAGTCCATTACGTGTGAAATTTCCTTATGTTAGGGGAAAACTATGGAAATTATGGAAAGCTGCTTTAAGTGAATATGGTGATCCTGTCGTTGCTTGGTCATCTATTGTAGAAGATGAAACTAAAGCTGAAATGTATAAAAGTGCTAGAGGTAAAGGTGGACACGTAAGAGTTAATTGGAGAGATGTCACACAACTTATTGCTGCACAACTTATATATACTATTAAAAAGTTTGGGCCAGATAGAATTGCTGGATTTACACCTATACCTGCAATGTCTATGATTAGCTATGCCTCTGGTGCACGTTTCATTTCTTTATTGGGTGGAGAAATGTTGAGCTTTTATGATTGGTATGCAGATTTACCTCCAGCCTCTCCACAAATTTGGGGTGAACAGACAGATGTACCTGAATCAAGTGATTGGTATAACGCTGGATATATTATTATGTGGGGTTCAAATGTTCCTTTAACAAGAACACCTGATGCGCATTTTATGACTGAAGTACGTTATAAAGGTACGAAAGTTGTTTCAGTAGCACCAGATTATGCGGAAAATGTGAAATTTGCTGATAATTGGTTAGCACCAAATCCTGGTACTGATGCAGCATTGGCTCAAGCTATGACGCACGTAATACTTCAAGAATATTACGAAGATAATAAAGAAGAAATGTTTATAAATTATTCTAAACAATATACAGATATGCCATTTGTTATTCAATTAGAAAAACATGGTGATGGTTATAAAGCAGGTAGATTTTTAAGATCAAGTGATATTGGTATGGAAACAGAACATGCTGAATGGAAACCTGTTGTTTATGATGAAAATACAGAGAAACTTGTGATACCTAATGGAACTATGGGTCAACGTTATGAAGAAGGTGCTAAGTGGAATCTAAATTTAGAAAATGAAGATGGCACATTTATTGATCCAGCTCTAACGTTAAAAGATTATAATTCAAAAATTATGACTGTACAATTCCCATATTTTGATAACTCAGGAAATGGTATTTTTGAAAGACCTATTTTAGCTAAAGAAATTGAAAATCAACATGGAGAAAAAGTTTATATAGCGACTATATATGATTTAATGACAAGTCAATATGGTATCAAAAGGTTTGATCATCCACTTGAAGCGTCAAGTTATGAAGATGAAAATTCAATGTATTCTCCTAAATGGCAAGAAAAAATAACAGGAGTTAAATCATCAGTAGTTACACAAGTTGCTAGAGAATTTGCTCAAAATGCAATTGATACTAATGGACGCTCGATGATTATTATGGGTGCTGGAATAAATCATTGGTTTAACTCTGATACAATATACCGTTCGATTTTAAATCTTGTGATGTTATGCGGATGTCAAGGAGTAAACGGCGGCGGATGGGCACACTATGTTGGCCAAGAAAAATGTAGACCTATTGAAGGTTGGTCAACGATTGCTTTTGCAAAAGACTGGCAAGGTCCTCCTAGATTACAGAATGCAACCAGCTGGTTCTATTTTGCTACTGATCAATGGAAATATGAAGAATCAGGTGTAGATAAATTACAATCACCTTTATCTAACGAACTCAAACATCAACATCCTGCTGATTACAATGTATTGGCTGCAAGATTAGGGTGGTTGCCTTCATATCCACAATTTGATTGTAATAGTTTATTGTTTGGTGAAGAAGCAAAAGAATCAGGAGATTATTCAAACGAAACAATCATTAAAAATGCTGTAGATTCAGTGAAAAATAAAAAGACTAAGTTTGCTATAGAAGATCCAGATGCTAAACAAAATCATCCTAAGACATTATTCGTTTGGCGCTCAAATTTAATTTCAAGTTCTGCTAAGGGACAAGAATATTTTATGAAACATTTATTAGGAGCTAAATCAGGTTTGTTAGCAAATCCTAATGAAATAGAAAAGCCAGAAGAAATTATTTGGAGAGAAGAAACAAACGGTAAGTTAGACTTATTAGTCGCTATAGACTTCAGAATGACGTCTACACCTTTATATGCAGATATCGTTTTACCTGCTGCAACATGGTATGAAAAGCATGATATTTCATCAACAGATATGCATCCATTTATTCATCCATTTAATCCAGCAGTAGATCCATTATGGGAATCTAAGACGGATTGGGATATCTTTAAAACATTGTCTAAATCCGTTTCAGAATTATCTAAGACGCATATGAAAGGCACATTTAAAGATGTTGTTACAACACCTTTAGCACACGATTCTAAACAAGAGATTTCAACGCCATACGGTATTGTAAAAGACTGGTCAAAAGGTGAAATAGAATCGATACCAGGCAAAACGATGCCAGGATTTGCAGTAGTAGAAAGAGACTATACAGCAATTTATGATAAGTACGTTTCAGTGGGACCATTATTAGAAAAAGGAAAAATAGGTGCTCATGGCGTAAGCTTTTCAGTTAAAGAACAATATGATGAATTAAAAATTATGTTAGATACGTGGGAAGATGACACAGTTAAGAATGGTTTACCAAGAATGGATACAGCAAGAAAAGTAGCAGATGTTATATTAAACGTTTCATCAGCTTCGAATGGTAAAGTATCGCAAAAATCATATGATGACTTGGAAGAACAAACTGGTATGCCTTTAAAAGATATTTCAGCAGAACGAGCTTCTGAAAAAATCACATTCCAAAATATTACGGCTCAACCAAGAGAAGTTATACCAACAGCAGTCTTTCCGGGGTCTAATAAACTAGGCAGAAGATATTCTCCTTTTACAACTAATATTGAACGATATGTACCATTTAGAACATTAACTGGTAGACAAAGTTACTATATTGATCACGAAGTATTTTTACAGTTTGGTGAGAACTTACCAGTTTATAAACCGACATTACCGCCAATGGTATTCGGAACGAAAGACAAACAAATAAAAGGTGGCGTGGATACACTTGTATTAAGATACTTAACACCTCACGGGAAGTGGAATATACATTCAACTTATCAAGATAACTTGCATATGTTGACATTATTTAGAGGTGGTCCAACAGTTTGGATTTCTAAAGAAGACGCAATAGCAAATGACATTAATGATAATGATTGGCTTGAAGTATATAACAGAAATGGTGTTGTAACAGCAAGAGCAGTTGTATCACATAGAATGCCTAGAGGAACAATGTTTATGTATCATGCACAAGACAAACATATTGAAACACCAGGTTCAGAAATAACTGATACTCGTGGTGGATCACATAATGCACCAACCCGCATACATTTAAAACCAACGCAATTAGTCGGTGGTTACGCTCAAATTAGTTACGGTTTTAATTACTATGGTCCTATCGGTAACCAAAGAGATGTATATGTTGCAGTTAGAAAAATGAAGGAGGTAGATTGGCTTGAAGATTAAAGCTCAAGTAGCTATGGTTATGAATTTAGATAAATGTATAGGGTGTCATACATGTAGTGTAACGTGTAAAAGTACATGGACGAACAGACCTGGTGCTGAATATATTTGGTTTAATAATGTTGAAACGAAACCGGGAATAGGTTATCCAAAAAGATGGGAAGACCAAGAAACATATAAAGGCGGTTGGACGCTTAATAAAAAAGGGAAATTAGAATTAAAATCAGGTAGCAAATTGTCTAAAATGGCACTTGGTAAAATATTTTATAACCCAGATATGCCAGAAATGAAAGATTATTACGAACCTTGGACATACAATTATAATCATTTAACAACAGCTAAAGAAAGTAAACATTCACCAGTTGCAAAAGCAGAATCAGTTATTTCAGGTAAAAAATTAGATATTAAATGGGGTCCTAACTGGGAAGATGATTTAGCAGGTGGACATGTAACTGGCCCTACTGATCCTAACATTCAAAAAATAGAAGAAGAAATTAAATTTAATTTTGATCAAACTTTTATGATGTATTTACCTAGATTATGTGAACACTGTTTAAATCCGAGTTGTGTTGCATCATGTCCTTCAGGCGCAATGTATAAAAGAGATGAAGATGGAATTGTATTGGTAGACCAAGATGCATGTCGAGGTTGGAGACATTGTATGACAGGCTGTCCATATAAAAAAGTGTATTTTAATTGGAAGACAAATAAAGCTGAAAAATGTACATTCTGTTTCCCTAGAGTTGAAGCTGGCTTACCAACTGTATGTTCTGAAACTTGTACTGGACGTATGCGTTATTTAGGTGTGCTACTTTATGATGCAGATAAAGTTCAAGAAGCGGCTTCAGCTGAGAATGAACAAGATTTATATCAAAACCAACTTGATTTATTTTTAGATCCATATGATGAAGATATTATACAACAAGCTGAAAAAGATGGCATATCTCAAGATTGGATTGAAGCGGCTCAAAATTCACCAGTATATAAATTAGCTATTGAATATAAATTAGCGTTTCCTTTACATCCAGAATATAGAACGTTGCCAATGGTTTGGTATTGCCCACCATTAAGTCCTATTATGAATTACTTTGAAGGTAAAGATTCTATTAGAAATCCAGATATGATCTTCCCTGCAATTGAAGAAATGAGATTGCCAGTTCAGTATTTAGCTAATATGTTAACTGCTGGAGATACGAAAACAGTTAAAAATGCATTGCAAAAAATGGCAATGATGCGTAGCTATATGAGAGCTAAATCAAGTGGTAAAGAATTCGATACTTCTAGATTAAGTCGTGTTGGCCTATCAGAAAGACAAACGAATGATATGTATCGATTGCTTGCTATTGCGAAACATGAAGACCGTTTCGTAGTTCCGACTTCTCATAAAGAGGGATACATGGATACGTATAGAGCGCAAGGAAATCAAGGGTATGGAGACGAAATGTTCGGTTCTAATTGTGATGGTTGTGGTGTTCAGAGCTTACCAGAAAATAAATCTGGACAAGAGATTTATAACGAAAACTTCTATGGAGGGATTTTCCGTGATTAATTTAAATGCCTTATATCAATTAAAAGAAAGCTTTGGATTCTTCAGTAATCAATTAACTTATCCAGAAAAATTAGATTTCCATCCTAAAGCATTTGAAAAAGCATTTAATGAACAACATCCAGGATATGAAGAAGTTCAACAATATTGGACAAACATGCACGATATATCGTTAGATGATATTCAAGAAGTGTATACAAGAACTTTTGATTTTGAAAAGAAGACAACTTTATATATGACATATAATAAATTAACTGAACAAAAAGAAAGAGGTCAGATGTTAGCGAGATTGAAAGTTTTGTATGAAATGTTTGGCTTAGAAATGCCTAAAAGTGAACTGTCAGACTTTTTGCCTCTTATGCTGGAGTTTTTATATGCTGCAGAATGGAGAGGTGACAGTAGAGCACAAGAAAGTTTAACACTTGTAGTGATGGTAATAGAGGATGGTACTTTTGAATTATTAAAAGCATTAGGAGAACAAAATAGTCCATATTTCCACCTTATAAAAGCATTACGAGAAACTTTAAAATCATGTGTGGTAGAACAAGAGAAGGTGACAAATTGTGATTAATCAATTTATATGGGTTATATTTCCTTATTTATGTGTTGCGATATTTATTGTAGGTCATATCTTTAGGTTTAAATATGATCAATTTTCTTGGACAGCAAAATCAAGTGAATTTATAGAGAAAAAACATTTAATGTGGGGAAGTATTCTGTTTCATCTAGGTATCATTCCTGTCATTTGTGGTCATATTGTTGGATTGGGTATACCTGCTGAATGGTTAAATGCTATTGGTGTAAGTGACCATATGTATCATATTGGTGCAGTATATATCGGAAGTTTATTCGGAATTGCAACTTTAATTGGAATGTTTCTGTTAACTTCTAGAAGAATAACAAAAGATAATGTAAGAAGGTTAAGCTCAGCATCAGATATTATTGTAAATATATTATTGTTAGTAATCGTAATTATGGGATGTGTTGCAACACTATGGACAAATGCAACAACGCCTGAATTTGATTACAGACAAACGATATCAGTGTGGTTTAGAGGATTATTAATTTTTAATCCTGATGCTTCATTAATGACAAATGTACCGTTGACATTTAAAGCGCATATTATTTTAGGTTTATTAATTACAAGTATTTGGCCATTCACTAGATTGGTACATGTTTGGAGTGTGCCTTTAAACTACTTTAGTAGAAGCTATATCATTTACAGAAAACATAAAACGAATTAAAATATACTTAAAATGGATAGAGGTGTGATAATATGTCTAATGATTTTAATTTTCAGGAACAACTTAATCAAATTCGTAATACATATGATTTTGATTTTGTAGGATTAGCCATGTCTTCAGAACAGTCTGCGCTATGTCACATAAAGTGGCAATATGTGTCTGGAAATCTGAATCATAGATATAAAAACATCGAATTAAGAACGGGCAGAGGCATAGCGGGAATAGTAATGAAAAGTGGGAAACCAATCATTATTAATAATATAGAAGAAAGTCCATATAACGATCAATTGTTCAACTATCCAATAATTCAAAGTGAACAACTAACAGCACTTATAGCCATGCCTTTATGGAAACACAATAGAGTGTGTGGTGTCCTCTTATCTGGGCAACGAGACAACAAACCATTACCTGAAATTGATATTGACCAGTTCACACGTTTTGGACCATTTTATGGAAAGGATATGATTAATTCATGAGTTCACAAGATTCATCCATCTTGACGAATATATTAAAACAGTACTACGAGAAAACGAGCGAGATGATCGTGTTTTTAAATAGTAATGGCCAAATTATAAATATGAATCAAGCTGCTAGAAGAGTGATCTCAGAAGATAATCAACCATCGTTAACGCATGCGATATGTAGTCGTTGTGAAGGTTATTCTAATGAGTATGCGCTTCAATCATGTAAAGATTGTTTTTTAGAATCTTCAAAAATTGGTAACACGAGTTTCCAAGTATTTATGCAAACAAATAGCGGCACAGTTGAACCATTTACAGCAACTTACCAAACAATTAGCCAAGAAGATGATGTTAAAGTTTATACTTTACAAAATGTGTCACCACAAATTGAGAGACAACAAAAACTTCATCAACAAACAATGATGCAAAAAACAATTTCAGCACAAGAAAATGAACGTAAACGTATTTCAAGAGAATTACACGATGGAGTTGTCCAAGAATTATTAAATGTTAGTGTTGAATTAAGATTACTCAAGTATCAAGATGACATTGACCAATTAAAGTTACAGTCACAACAAATTGAAAGTTTAATGTCTAGATTGATTGATGACATTCGAAATTTATCATTAGAATTAAGACCATCGTCTCTAGATGATTTAGGCTTAAATGCAGCATTTAAATCATACTTTAAACAGCTTGAGAAAAATTTTGGATTTTCGGTTCTTTATCATTATGATTCATCAATTAAACGCTTTAATCCAGAAATAGAGACTGTCGTTTATAGAATTGTGCAAGAAGCCGTATTTAATTCATTAAAATATGCTAATGTAGATAGTGTGGATGTCCATATGACATGTGATGGTCAAATGATTGAAGTTGAAATTGCAGATCAAGGCAATGGCTTTGTATTGGGTAGTGAGCCAAAAGGTTCAGGACTTGGCATTTATGGCATGAAAGAACGTGCTGAAATTGTTGGTGGTAAAATTAATATCGAGAGTAAACTGGGAAAAGGCACGAATGTAAAATTAAATGTGCCAATAGGATAACAGTGGGGGAAGAAACATGAAACTCGTAATTGCAGATGATCATGCAGTAGTGAGAACTGGTTTTTCAATGATATTAAATTATCAAGAAGATATGGAAGTAGTAGCTACAGCTGCTGACGGGATAGAAGCATATCAAATGGTGGCAAAACATGAACCAGACGTCCTAATAATGGATTTGAGTATGCCTCCAGGAGAATCAGGTCTAATAGCGACAGGAAAGATTTCGGATGATTTTAAAAATACAAAAATATTAATCTTAACGATGTTTGATGATGAAGAATATTTATTCTATGTTCTAAGAAGTGGTGCAAAAGGCTATATATTAAAAAATGCGCCAGATGAAGAATTAATAAATGCAGTCAGAACAATTCATAGAGGAAACATGTATATAGATTCAAAAGTAACAAGTTCATTAGTAAATGAATTAGTTAATCCTAAACAAGATGGCGTGCATCATTCTGATCCATTTAAAATATTATCTCAAAGAGAATTAGAGATTCTTCCTTTAATTGCAAAAGGATTTGGTAATAAAGAAATTGCTGAAAAACTATTTGTTTCAGTCAAAACGATAGAAGCACACAAAGCACGCATTATGGACAAACTAGATTTAAAATCTCGTCCTGAACTCGTTGAATATGCTATGAAGAAAAAATTATTAGACTTTTAAAAAGTATTGAATAAGCCAGACAACTAACGATTTAATATCGTCATAGTCGTCTGGCTTTTTTTATTAATAAATTATGTAGTTTTATAATTAACAAATCTAGACAAAATTGCAGATAAGCACGCAGGCCATATAATATAAACTCAAAAGAAGTTATGAATTTAACCTTGCTTAAATTACGAAATTTACCTCATTTGTAATATAGGGATTTTACTTATTTTTCTAAGGGTATATCCTTATGTGCATCTTTTCACAAATAGCCTACAATTAGCATGAAATGAACGTTAATAAAGTTCAAATGAAAAAAAGGGTGAAAAGAGATGAGAAACAACATAGGCAAAGTTCAGTTACCGCTTCAAACTTTGAGTTTAATGGCAGGTTTTATGGTTTGGAGTATATTAGCACCTTTAATGCCTTACATTACGCAAGACATTAATGTGCAAGAAGGACAAAAAGCAATTATTTTAGCGATACCAGTTATATTAGGTTCCTTTTTGAGAATACCAATTGGATACTATACAAATTTATTAGGTTCTAGACTAGTCTTTTTAATCAGTTTTGTTATTTTATTATTTCCAGTATTTTATTTGAGTCAAGCGCAATCAACAGCTGGTTTAATGGTGGCTGGTTTCTTCATCGGTCTTGGTGGAGCAGTATTTTCAGTTGGTGTAACTTCTATTCCTAAATATTATCCTAAAGAAAAACATGGTTTTGCGAATGGTATATATGGAATGGGGAATTTAGGAACAGCTGTTTCTTCATTTTTAGCACCACCTATTGCTGGTACGATAGGTTGGCAACATACTGTGCAATTATATTTAATCATTATGGCTCTATTTGCAGTGTTAATGTTTATTTTTGGTGATAAAGATGAACCTAAAGTTAAAATACCAATGGTGTCACAAACTAAACAAGTTATAAATAATTATAAGCTTCATTACTTTAGTTTCTGGTACTTTATCACTTTTGGTTCGTTTGTAGCATTTGGATTATTTTTACCAAACTTTTTAGTTGATCATTTTGAAATAGATAAAGTAGACGCAGGTATTAGAACAGGTGTATTCATAGCTATAGCAACTTTATTAAGACCAATAGGGGGAATGTTAGGCGATAAATTTAACGCTTTAAATGTTCTTAAAATTTTCTTCATTGGAATGATCTCAGGAGCTTTAATACTTTCGATAGCACATAATATTTTACTATTTACGATTGGATGTTTAACTATCAGTATTTGTGCCGGTATTGGAAATGGTTTGATTTTCAAACTTGTACCTACATATTTCAATAAAGAAGCAGGCGTTGTTAATGGTGTCGTATCTATGATGGGAGGGCTTGGTGGATTCTTCCCGCCTTTAATCATTTCGTTCGTTACAAGCTTTATGGGTTCAAATCATTTAGCATTTTTCTTGTTAGCTTTAACTGGAATAATTGCACTTATCTCAATGATGCATATGACAAAAATAGAAAAAAGGATATTATAATAGTATAACCTGCTCTTTTAAGTAAGAGTAGGTTCTCTATTAATTGAGGATAAAGTGCTTTCATTCTATAATAGAGTTAAAGAGATTCGTGAAAGGTTGATAAAAATGAACGAACGTTATTCTCGTCAAATTTTATTCGATAAAATTGGAGAACAAGGACAGGAAAAAATAGAAAAGAGTAATGTCACTATAGTAGGAATGGGTGCTTTAGGCACACATGTTGCGGAACAATTTGCAAGATCAGGCGTAAATAGATTAAACATTATCGATCGAGATTATGTAGAATCATCTAATTTACAAAGACAAACTTTATTTGTCGAAAAAGATATTAAAGAAATGTTACCTAAAGTTGTTGCTGCAGAAAGACATTTAAAAAAGATACGTGAAGACATTCAAATAAAAGCTTATATCGCTCAATGTGATGCAAAGTTATTACAAGAAGTAGCGAGATATTCTGACATCATTATCGATGCAACAGATAATTTTAATACTAGACTGATAATCAATGACTTTGCTTATAAAATGAACATACCTTGGATATACGGTGCATGTTTAGAATCAACATATGTTCAAGCTACATTTATACCAGGCGTTACACCTTGCTTTGATTGTGTACTCCCTCAATTACCTGTTATCAATAGAACATGCGACACAGTGGGCGTAATAAATCCTGCTGTAACGATGGCTACGAGCTTACAAGTCGCAGATGGTTTAAAAATATTATCAGGATTTGAATTTACACCTAAAATCACATACGGAGACGTATGGTATGGAGAGCATCAAACATTTGGTTTTGATCAAATGAGACGGAATGATTGTGAAACTTGTGGTGATCATCCGACATATTCTAAACTTTCTGCATCAGAACAACAAATTACTGAATTATGTGGACGTCATACGGTTCAATATATTAATGAAAAGCTAAACCGTCCAGCAATTGAGAAATTTATAGCAAAGAATGGATTATTGCATAGATCAAATGCATATATGATTCAATATTTATATGATGATCATAGAGTAGTCGCTTTTAATAATGGGAGATTATTAATTCATGATATTGATTCAGTAGAAGAAGGAAGACAATTTGTAGAGAATATGTTTGGTTAGGAGATGTTGGGATGAGTGTCATTGATAGAATAGACGGAAATATAAATGTAGCTATTTTGACTGTGAGTGATACGAGAACGAAAGAGACTGATAAAGGTGGCCAGCTTGTTCAGCAACATTTGAAAAATTTAAACGTTGAGGTTCATAACGATCATTATAAAATTGTTAAAGATGATATCATACAAATTCAAAATCAAATTAATAAGTGGTTGAATACAGATGTTGATGTCATCATAACTACTGGTGGAACTGGTATAAGTCAAAGAGATGTAACGATAGAAGCGGTTAAACCATTATTAGATAAAGAAATTGAAGGTTTTGGAGAAATATTTAGATACTTAAGTTATACAGAAGATGTAGGATCTAGAGCATTGCTTTCGAGAGCAATTGCTGGAACTAAAGGAAGACAAGTCATTATATCCATCCCAGGATCAACAGGTGCTGTCAAGTTGGCAATGGAAAAGCTCATCACTAAAGAAATCAATCATTTAGTACATGAGCTTAATAAGTAATTATTGTCGGTTGAAGTCACCATTAACGCCACCAGATTTATGTGATAGATATGTTTCGCCGATTATCATACCTTTATCAACAGCTTTACACATATCATAAATTGTTAAAGCAGTAACACTAGCAGCAGTTAATGCTTCCATTTCTACACCTGTTTGGCCTTTGGTCTTAACAGTAGCAGAGATGTTTAATGTGTATGTCTTATCATTATCCCAGTCAAATGAAATATCAATGCCGGTTAATTGGAGTGGATGGCACATCGGTATAAGTTGGCTCGTATTTTTAGCAGCCATAATACCTGCAATTTGTGCAGTACCGAGTACATCGCCCTTTTTATTTGTTGCGTTTTGTATTTGGTTATAAATTGTTTGATTAACTTTAATACTAGTGTTTGCAATTGCAATACGCGTGCTTGTTTCTTTATTAGAGACATCAACCATTTTTGCATGGCCTTGCTCATTAAAATGTGTAAAATCAGACACTATAATCATCCTTTCTTAAAAAATATTATAACATGTAAGCAAAGAAAAAATGACAAGGAGTGCTAATAAATGGCTGTTGAAATGCGAACACCAATACCTGTTAAAGAAGCGATAGAACGTGTTATAAAAATAGTGAAACATAAAGAAGTAAGCACGTTACCAATTGAACAAAGTTTAAATTCTATATTAGCTGAAGATGTAAAAGCGACGTATGATATACCTAGATTTGATAAATCACCTTATGACGGCTTTGCTATTAATAGTAAAGATTCACAAGGAGCTAATGGTGATAATAGAATTCAATTTAAAGTTATAGATCATATTGGAGCAGGAACAGCTTCAGATGTCACAATAAAAAATGGCGAAGCAGTTCGAATTATGACTGGAGCACCGATACCAAATGGTGCTGATGCAGTTGTAATGTTCGAGCAAACGACAGAAAATGAAAAAGGATTTACGATACGCAAGTCTTTTAAACAAGGTGAAAACATCGCATTTAAAGGTGAAGAATGTAAAGAAAATGACATTGTATTAAACAAGGGTAAACTTATTAATAGTGGAGTCATTGCTGTCTTAGCTACATTTGGATATCAAAATGTGAAAGTTTATCAAAAACCAACAGTTGCCATTATTGCAACTGGAAGTGAATTAGTAGGTCCAAATGAACCTTTAGAACCTGGAAAGATAAGAAATTCAAACGGTCCAATGATTGAATCATTATGTAGAGGGATTAACATTGAAGCAACTACATATCAAATACAAGAAGATAATCTCAAAGGATGTATAGATATAGTTGAAAAAGCAATGTCAGAGCATGATATCGTGATTACAACTGGTGGTGTATCTGTAGGCGATTTTGATTACTTACCTAAAGTTTATGAAGCTATCGGTGCAAATGTATTATTTAACAAAGTACAAATGAGACCGGGAAGCGTAACAACAGTAGCTTATAAAGACCATAATATATTATTTGGTTTGTCTGGTAATCCATCTGCATGTTATTCAGGGTTTCAATTGTTTACAAAGCCGACTATCCAGAAAATGATGGCAGCTCAAGAAGTTTATCCGGTTATTATTGATGCTATACTTGCTGAAGATTTTAAGAAAGCTAACCCGTTTACGAGATTTATAAGAGGAAAGGCTCATTTCACTAATGAAGGTGTATATGCAGAGCCATCTGGTTTCAATAAATCTAATGCAATTGTCGCTATTGCAAATAGTAACGGTATGATTATTTTACCAAGTGGAACAAGAGGGTATGCTAAAGGTGATACAGTAAAAGTATTACTAACCGATCATCTATCATATGAAAGTGAATTAAATCTATGAAACAATTACAAGTAGTAGGCTATAAAAATAGTGGTAAGACAACTTTAATAAATGAATTAATTAAAGTTTGTCATGAAAATAAAATGACTGTATCTACTATCAAACATCATGGCCATGGTATAGAAGATATTTCAATGAACCATAAAGAAGTTGATAGCTTATCATTCATATCAAGTGGTGCAGAGGAAAGCATTGTATTAGGTAAACAATTAATAGAAAGAGTTACTAAAGTAGATAAATCATTACAACAGATAATAGATGAGGATTTATCTATTGAACCAGATATACTGTTGATTGAGGGATTTAAACATGAGAAATTTCCAAAAGTACTTTTACAAAATGGGGAAAATGGGTTAGAGCATGAACTGCAAAATGTCATTTATATACTAAATGCTTTTGATAAAAAGGAAAACAAATCATTTATTGACTGGTTTCAAAATTGGATAGAAAAAGAGTAGGTGAACAAATGAAGCAGTTTGAAATTGTTAACGATCCTATCAATCCAGAACAATATAGAGAATGGACGTTAAATGAGAAGCAAGGCGCAGTAGTTGTATTCACAGGTCACGTTCGAGAATGGACTAAAGGTATTAAAACAGAATATTTATCATATGAAGCTTATATACCAATGGCAGAGAAAAAATTGTCACAAATTGGTGATGAAATATATGAAAAATGGCCAGGAACGATTGTTGCGATAGCACATAGAATTGGGGAGTTACAAATTTCTGATATTGCTGTTGTCATTAGCGTTTCTTCACCACATAGACAAGATGCGTATGAAGCAAATGAATATGCGATTGAAAGAATTAAAGAAATTGTACCCATTTGGAAGAAAGAAATATGGGAAGATGGAGAAGAATGGCAAGGAAGTCAAAAAAAATACCATTCTTCAATTAAAATGGAGGGTGAATGATGAAAGTATTGTATTTTGCTCATTTAAAAGAAATAGTAAACACAAATGAGGAGCAAATCTCTCTTAACAATGACTACTCTGTGTTAAAATTTAAGCAATATTTAGTTGAAAAGCATCCTGAACTAGAAACTGAAACTTTTCAACTTGCTGTAAATGAGGAATTTGTGCAAGATACTGCTATTGTATCTGATAAAGATATCGTTGCACTTATTCCACCAGTCAGTGGAGGGTAAAAAGAAAATGATAGCAATAATTCTAGCTGGAGGAAAATCCAATAGATTTGGTTCACCAAAAGCATTAGCTACAATAGAAGGAGAAGTCTTTTACGAAAAAATCATTCAAACTTTAAATCAAACTAATTTATTCGAAAAAGTTGTCATAAGTTCTAGTGATGATTTAAAAGATTCTTTTAACAACTATCAAGACATTGTAGTAGATTTGCCTGAGTATGAGAACAATGGACCTTTAGGAGGTATTTACAGCGTGATGAAGAAGTATGATACAGAATGCTACTTTGTTATTGCATGTGATACACCAAAAATAACAGAAAAAGCAATAAGTTATTTGTATCAATTTTTTATTTCGCGCGTAATGGAAGAACAGTTAGATATTGCTGGATATGAAGTTGATGGTAAAAAGATGCCGACATTAGCATTTTACAGTCACCGTGTAGAAGAGGATATTAAAGATGCTCTAGATCAAGAAGAATTTAGAATGAAAAAAATATATCAAAATAAGCCTTCACAGTGGTTAAATGTAGAATTTGTTAATGGTCCAACAAACTGGTATCAAAATATTAATTACATTGAAGACCTAGAAAAAAACGAACTTTAGCTATTGTTTAGGTAAGGAGGCGTTACGATGAATCAACCTATCAAAGATAAATTAGGAAGACCGATTAGGGATTTAAGAATTTCCGTTACTGATCGTTGTAATTTCCGCTGTGATTATTGTATGCCAAAAGAAATTTTTGGTGATGATTTTGTATTTTTACCTAAACAAGAATTGTTAAGTTTTGAAGAAATTGTACGTCTTTCTAAATTGTATAGTTCTTTAGGTGTTCAAAAAATTAGAATTACTGGTGGAGAGCCACTGCTAAGACGTAATTTATATAAATTGATTCAAGAATTAAACAACATAGAGGGCATTGAAGATATTGGGTTAACGACAAACGGCCTTTTGTTAAAAAAACATGGTTTGAATTTGTATAATGCGGGATTAAGAAGGGTCAATGTTAGTATTGATGCATTAGATGATAACTTGTTTAAATCAATAAATAATCGTAATATATCCGCTTCTCAAATACTTGAACAAATAGATTACGCAACAAGTATTGGTCTGAAAGTCAAAGTTAATGTTGTTATTCAAAAAGGTGTTAATGACCAAGAAATATTGCCACTTGTACAATATTTTAAAGATAAAAATATCATTGTGAGATTTATTGAATTTATGGATGTAGGAAACGATAATGGATGGAACTTTGATAAAGTGGTGACGAAAAAAGAAATGCTGAATAAAATTGAATCATCATTTGATATTGAACCAGTTGATTCAAGTTATTTCGGTGAAGTTGCAACTTACTACCGTCATAAAGACAATCATGCCCAATTTGGGCTAATAACAAGTGTGTCAGCATCATTCTGCTCCTCTTGTACGAGAGCAAGAATTTCTTCAGACGGTAAATTTTATGGATGTCTATTCGCTGAGAAAAATGGATATGACATTAAGTCGGAACTACGCAGCGATAAAACAGATGTTGAATTATTGGCTACTTTGAAACATTTGTGGAATATAAGAGCTGATAAATATTCAGATGAACGTACAGAAGCCACTGTTGCAAGACGTAAAAATAATAAAATTAATATGAATTATATAGGTGGATAAAAAAGTATATAATTTACATTATAAATAACTCGCCAATCCGTATACTGTAAATAACGGATTGGCGAGCTTTTTGTTCAATACATATATCATTCTGTCTGATATCTTCAACGACTACTTATTAAAATACTTTCCTATTATCATATCTAATGTATCTTCAGAAAGTTTTAAAGTGCTTTGTCCTGCTTTTTGCATCATTGCTGCTGTATTATCATCATTAAATTCTATTGATTTCGAGAAATATGGCGCAAATACATCAATAAAACTATTAAGCACTCTTTCATCATCTGTGATTGTGTTGATTTCAGAAAGTGGGGCAACTTCTAATTGTTGAAAGTCTAAATGTTTTTTTATTGTTTGGAATATAAATTCATTCGATGGTGGATGATTATTTGTAGCATGATATATTTTATGGTTTTCAGCGTAATCACTAGCTACAGTTAATACGTCAACAACATAATCGACTGGCACAAAATTTGAAGTATGGCTCGCATTTCCAAACAGTCTATAAATTTTGTTGTCATGTTGTCTTTCTATTTTTCTTTTGAAAACTTTTAATGCTTTCATAAAGCCATATAAAGTAAAGTTTGAATCTGCTTCTCCAGTTTTAGAGTCTCCTATAACAATGGCTGGTCTAATAATTGAAGTTGCCATCGTTTCTCGTTGTGCTACGATATGTTCTGCTCTTATTTTTGTAGCTTCGTATGGATTATGTGTAGGTGACTCAAGTGAATGTAATGTTTCTTCGGCTTTGTTTTTCTCTCCGACTGTATAGGCTGTTGATACATAAATAAAATGTTTAGTATGTAATCGTTCAGCTAAATCCAAAGCATGTTTTGTTCCAATGTAGTTGATTTGATAAAGTTCATTTGCTAATTCAAAGTTGAATTTGACTAATGCAGCTAAGTGATAAAACTTATCCATTTGAGGTAAATTACTTATGACTTGATCATTAACTCCACAAAATTCATTTGTAATGTCCCCGTGAATAAAATGGATTCTTGAATGAAATTGAGGGTCTAATTTTTCTAATAGTAATGTTTTTTTCTGTTCAGATCTGTATAAAATGTAAAAATGTTTCTGTGCATCTTTTGAAAGTGATTTTATTAATTCAGCACCTACAAAACCCGTTGCACCAGTTAAAAAGATGTTCATGATTCCACTCCGATTCTAAGTTTCTTATTATATTTTGAATGATGACATAGTGAAAGTAAAGCAATTTAATAATTGATTATATTTACATTGCCTTTTGAATTTTGATAAGCATATAATGAAAGGTAAGAGTGATAAAAGGAGCGTATTTCATGAATGAACAAAAGATGACAAAGCCCTCACTATTTTTAATAGTGATTTTAGGTTTATTAACAGCATTTGGGCCATTTTCGATTGATATGTATTTACCAGCGTTACCTGAAATTAGTCACGACTTTGATACGACAACTTCTAATACTCAGTTAACATTAACATTATTTATGATTGGTCTAGCGATTGGACAAGTCTTTGTCGGACCACTTTCAGACTTTATTGGAAGAAAAAAACCACTAATGGTTGCTTTAATTGTTTATACGATTGCATCAGTTTTATGTGTGTTTGCACCGAATATATACATCATGATGGCACTTAGATTTATTCAAGGATTTACAGGTGGAGCTGGAGCGGTTATTTCCCGGGCAATATCAAGCGACTTATATAAAGGTAAAGCACTGACGAAATTTTTAGCTATATTGATGTTAGTGAATGGTGTAGCGCCGATATTAGCGCCAGTATTAGGAGGCGTTATTTTATCATTTTCAACTTGGAAAATGGTGTTTATTCTTTTGACAGTGTTTGGATTAATTATGTTTAGTTTGTCATCAATCAAATTAACGGAATCTTTACCGGAAGAGAAACGTTCATCAGGCAGAATAAGTGAAGTTTTAAATGATTTTAAAAACTTGTTACAAAGTCCAAAGTTTTTATTACCTTTATTTATTCAAGGTTGTACATATGCATTACTTTTTAGTTACATATCCGCTTCATCATTTATCACACAGTCTGTATATCATATTTCACCACTCGCATTTAGTTGGATGTTTGCTTTTAACGGACTTGGATTAATATTATCAGGACAAGTCATTAATAAACTAGTTGATTATTATGATGAACACTTATTAATGCGTTTATTCGGTATGATACAAATAGTAGGTGTTGTCATTGTGTCAATAACTTTGATAAATGGATGGCCACTATGGCTGTTAATAATTGGATTCTTTATTCTAGTTAGTCCGGTTTCAGCAATTGGGACGACTGGATTTTCGATTGCTATGGCTAACAATAAAGGCGGGGCAGGTAGTGCAGCTAGCTTATTAGGATTATCTCAATTCTTATTTGGTGGCTTAGTATCACCGTTAGTAGGGATTAGAGGAGAACAGGATGTATTTCCTTATGTGTTTACGATTATTATTGTGTCTATTTTATTGATAATATTATATTTCATAAATAGTAGAGTTTTTAGAACAACGTAATAGAGATAAGAAACGCGCATTTTTTAAAAGGCGCGTATTATTTATTTAAACTTAATTTGCATAAACATTAACGTAAACACTTTGAATAATTAGTGATAAATGGATTAATGCTATAATAGTACTGAGAATGGCTATAAATAAAACGGATTTTCGAGCATTTTCAAGTATAAATACGATGCTTAATAAGAATGTAAAAGCTACAACTATAATACGATAACTTAAATAATTAATAGTGACATCAAAGTTAAGGCTAATGATAATCAATATAATATTTAGGATAATAAAAAATGATAGAAATAATTGTCTCATGTATTTCAATCCTAACTGTATGGTTTATGAAACAAGTATAACAAATAATGGGCTTTTGCGTGAAATTGTAGTATGTTTCATTGTATAATTGAGAGACGAATTGATAAAAAGGAGATTTATAAATGACGATAAAGAAAATGAATATCACTCATGAGCAACATGATGAATTTGTAAAGCAACATCCAAATGGTGATATGTTGCAACTTACAAAGTGGGCAGAATCCAAAAAGCTTACAGGTTGGTATTCTCGTCGTATTGCTGTTGGTGACGGCGAAACGTTAACAGGAGTTGCACAACTATTATTTAAAAAAGTACCAAAATTACCATATACTTTATGTTATATATCTAGAGGATTTGTTGTAGATTATAAAGACGAAACTTCTGTTAAAGTACTTTTTGAATTGTCTAAAGAGATGGCAAGACATGAAAAAAGTTATGCAATCAAAATTGATCCAGATATAGAAGTGGACCAATCAGAAGGCGTACTTGAGTATTTAACTTCTTTAGGATTTGAACATAAAGGATTTGAAGATGGATTAAGTAAGACTTATATTCAACCACGTATGACAATGATTACTAAAATTGATCAATCTGAAGAAGATTTAATGCAAAGTTTTGATAAAAGAAATCGCTCACGTGTAAGAAACTCTTTAAAACGAGGAACAGAGTTAATTATCGGGAATCGTGATGATTTAAAAATCTTCGCTCAAATCATGGAAGAAACAGGAGAAAGAGACAACTTCTTAACGAGAGATGTGTCTTATTTTGAGAATATTTATGATCACTTACATCCTGATGGAGACTGTGAACTATTTTTAGTGAAAGTTGTACCTGATAATGTGTTGGAGGATTTATTTAAAGAAAGAGATGCATTATTAGAAGAAAAAGAAAAACTTGAAGGTAGAAGACAAACTAAAAAAGTTGTTAACCAATTGAATGATGCTGATGAAAAATTAGGTAATTACGAAAAGCGTATTCAAGAAATGGAAGAATTAAAAGAGAAAAAGCCAGATGGTGTTTATTTATCTGGTGGAATACTTATCTTCTCCGGTAAGAAATCGTATTACTTATATGGAGCTTCATCTAATGAATATCGTGAGTTTTTACCAAATCACCGTATGATAATCGAAATGATGCGTTTTGCTAAAGAAAAAGGTGCTGATAAATTTGATTTTGGTGGTACAGACAACGACCCAGATCAAGATCACGAACATTATGGTTTATGGGCATTCAAGAGAGTATGGGGAACATACTTAAGTGAGAAGATTGGTGAGTTCGATTATGTACTGAACAGACCATTATATACAGCAATAGAAAAGGTTAAGCCAGCTTTTACAACTTATAAGCGAAAAATAGAAAAGAAAATCAAAAGAAACTAATATAGATTAAAAGCACTAAAACTTTAAATTTTAGTGCTTTCTTTCTGTAAAGGTGTTATTACAATGAAATTTAATATAAAATAATTTACAAAAGTAGAAATAGGAGGAAATTGAGTGGTCCAAAAAATGATTAAGTTTTCGCTGAATAATAAGTTCGCAATTTTGTTAATGACGATTATTATATTGCTTGGTGGAATATATTCAGCTTTTAAAATGAAACTAGAGTTATTACCGGATGTAACGACACCTGTTATTACAGTTACAACACCTTATCCAGGAGCAACGCCTGAAAGTGTTTTGGAGAATGTAACTGAACCAGTTGAGAAAGAAGTACAAAATCTGGAAGGTGTACAAAATGTAACAAGTCAATCTTTAGAAAATGCTTCAGCAATTACGTTAGAATATACATACCAAACAGACATGGATGAAGCAGAAACAGAATTAAGAAAGAAATTAGAGGCACTTGATTTACCAGAAGGTGTACAAGACCCTGACATGAGTAGAATGTCTATGTATTCATTCCCAGTCGTAAGTTACTCTATTTCTGATAAGAACAATAATTTAGAAAAAGCTACAAAACAAATGCAATCAGACTTAATTCCGAAGCTTGAAAAAGTTGATGGTGTACAGAGTGTTTCATTATCTGGTCAAACTTTAGAAGAAGTCAATTTAGAATTTGATCAAAATGAATTAACAAAACGCGGCATGAGTGAAGATGAAGTACTACAATATATTGATGGTGCGACAAAAGAATCACCACTGGGCTTATATACTTTTGGTGATGATTTAAAATCTATTGTAGTTGATGGTAGATTTACTTCAATAAAAGCATTAAATGATTTAGAAATTCCAATGACTGGTGGCGCGTCTAGTGGAGGCCAACAAGCTTCACAAGGTGATGCAGGTCAAGCACAACAAGCTAGTCAATCAGGTGATGAAGAATCAAGCGCATCTCCAAGTATCCCATCTGTTAAATTATCAGACATTGCAGACGTGAAAAAAGAGAAAAAACGTGACTCAATCTCTAAAACAAACGGTAAAGATGCATTAGCATTACAAGTTACAAAGGCAACTGATGCAAACTTAGTAGACGTAGTAGATAACGTAGATAAAGAAGTAGAAGCATATAAAAAAGATCATAAAAATATAGAATCTGTTCAGTTAATGGAAACAGCATCTACGATCAAAGATTCAGTGTCTACCATGGTAGAAAAAGCTTTAATTGGTTCAATCGTGGCAGTTATTATTATCTTATTCTTCTTAAGAGATATTAAGTCTACCATTATAGCAATGGTTTCAATTCCAATGTCATTATTAATGGCATTAATTGGATTAAAGGCAATGGATGTTTCGCTCAATATTTTAACATTAGGAGCATTAACAGTTGCAATTGGACGAGTTATAGATGATTCCATTGTTGTTATAGAAAATATATATCGGAGAATGTCAGATAAAGGTGAAACATTAAGAGGTAGTAAACTCATAACAAGTGCAACAAAAGAAATGTTTATTCCGATCATGTCTTCAACTATCGTTACAATAGTTGTGTTCTTACCATTAGCATTTGTAACAGGTCAAATAGGTGAAATGTTTAGACCATTTGCTTTAGCAGTTGCATTTAGTTTATTAGCTTCACTGCTTATAGCATTAACTATTGTACCTGTGTTATCACACATATTCTTTAGAAATGGTATTAAAAAGGCGAAGAAAGAAAAAGGTCAGTGGTTAGCGAATAAATATAAAGGTATTTTGAAATGGAATTTAAATCATAAATGGTTAGTTATCTTATTGAGTATAGTACTTGTAGTTGCAAGTATTGCACTTGTATTTACACCTTATATAGGTAAATCATTCATTGATACAGGCGAAGACAAAATGTTAGCTCTCACATATAAACCATCTCCAGGTGAGAAAGAAGAACAAGTAGTAAAAAATGGAGAACAAGCTGAGAAATATTTATCAAAAGATAAAAATGTAGAGTTTGTACAATACAGTGTAGGTGGGGAAAATCCATTCAATCCATCTGCTAAAAATGATATGGCTTTAATGGTGAAGTATGATAAAGACACACCTAATTGGGATAAAGTTGGTAAAGATGTAATGGACCATGTAGGCTCATTAAACCATAAAGGTGAATGGAAACAACAAGACTTTTCAACTGGTGGAACAGCTAATGAAGTTTCAGTCAATGTTTCTGGACCATCTACAGAATCAATAGAAGGAACAGTTAAAGACGTTGAAAATGAAATGAAGAAAGTTAAAGGTGTTGAAAATGTTAGTTCAAACCTTTCAGAGTCATACGAGCAATACGATGTAAAAGTGGATCAAAATAAAGCGAGTAAGCTAGGACTATCCGCAGGTCAAATAGCAATGACGCTTAATCAAACAACTCAAGATAAAGTTGTAACTAAATTAAATGATGATGGTAAGTCTATTGATGTAAAACTGACTAAGAAAGAAGAAACAGATTGGTCAGAAGAGAAGTTGAAAGATACAAAAATCACTTCACCATTAGGAAAAGATGTTACATTGAGTGATATCGCAACACTAGAAAAAACAACTTCACCGGATACAATTACTAGAGAAAATGATAAAATCTCAGTATCTGTAGATGCTAAAATTACAGCAGATGATGTTGCAAAAGTAACAACAGATGTAAATCAAAAAGTATCAAATATCGATACACCTTCTGATGTAGATTTAAATGTTGGTGGTACGAATGATGATATTAATGAAGCAATAGAACAGTTAGTATTGGCAATGGCGGCAGCAATTCTTATTGTCTACTTAGTTATTGTATTAACATTCAAAGGTGGATTAGCACCATTTGCTATATTATTCTCATTACCAGTATCTATAATTGGTGTAATCGTTGGACTATTAGTAACTCAAGAAACGATCTCAGTACCAAGTATGATCGGTATGTTGATGTTAATCGGTATCGTTGTAACCAATGCTATTGTATTAATTGATAGAGTAATTAATATGGAACAAGCAGGAATGTCAACAAGGGAAGCATTAATTGAAGCGGCTGGTACCCGTTTAAGACCTATTCTCATGACTGCAATCGCTACAATAGGAGCACTAGTGCCACTATTATTTGGTGGAGGTAGTTCAGTATTAATTTCTAAAGCATTAGCAATTACAGTAATCGGTGGATTAATTTCATCTACAATTTTAACTTTACTTGTAGTACCAATCTCTTATGAAATTATTATGAAATTTAAAAAGAAAATATTTAAAGGTTCTAAAGAACAAATAGACTAAACTTTAACCTCTCAATCCGCTTGCTGGATTGAGAGGTTTTATATTTACTATTATTTATTTCTTAGTACGTTAATAAGAAAAAGCTTGTACGACTTTCATACTTTGATAGAATATATTCATATACAATTTTAGTCAGAAAATTTTAATTTTGAGGAGTCGTTACTGTGCCGATATCAAAACTATTATCAGAAATACCAGACAGTTACTTTGGAAAGACAATGGGGCGTAAGGTTGTACATGGTCCACTACCTCTTATAAATATGGCTGTAGGAATACCTGATGGTGAAACACCTAAAGTTATTGTTGATGAATTTATTAATGCTATTCAAAAAACTGAAAATCAAAAATATGGTGCATTTCATGGTAAAGATGCTTTTAAACAAGCTATCGTTGATTTTTATAAAAGGCATTATGATGTGACGTTAGATAAAGAAGAGGAAGTATGTATTTTGTTTGGTACGAAAAATGGATTAGTTGAATTACCTCTTTGTGTTGTTGAACCTGATGATTATGTATTATTGCCAAATCCAGGATATACAGATTATTTAGCTGGTGTATTACTTGCTAGAGCTAAGCCATATTCTTTAGAATTAACTTCAGAAAATCACTACTTACCTATATGGGATAATGTAGAGGATGAAATAATAGATAAGACAAAACTTATTTATTTAACGTATCCAAACAATCCGACTGGTTCTGTAGCTAGCAAACAATTTTTTGATGATACAATCAACAAATTTAAGAATAGTCAAACGAATATCGTACATGACTTTGCGTATAGTGCATTTGGATTTGATAAGAAAAATCCAAGTATACTTCAATCAGAAGGTGCAAAAGATACTGCAATAGAAGTATATTCGCTGTCTAAAGGTTATAATATGTCAGGTTATAGGGTTGGATTTGCAGTAGGTAATAAAGAAATGATAGCTGCCTTGAAAAAGTATCAAACACATACTCATGCTGGTATGTTTGGTGCTTTACAAGATGCTAGTACGGTCGCTTTAAATGAATGTGATGATTTTCTTATTAAGCAAAATGAAATTTTTAAAAACAGAAGAAATAAATTTGAAGCATCTTTAAGAGAAGCCAATTTACCTTTTGAACCAATGAAAGGTGGTATATTCTTATGGTTACAGACTCCTCCTAATTATGATGGAGAAGCGTTCGTCGAATATCTCTTGAAAGAACAATCCATTTTAGTGGCACCAGGCATTCCGTTTGGTGATAATGGGAAGAACTATGTAAGAATATCATTAGCTTTAAGTGATTCAGCATTGTCAGAAGGTGCTTCAAGGTTACAAGAACTTGCTCATTTATATAAATAAAAAAGGAGTGGAACAGAAATCTAATTTTATAAAAAAGATTTCGTTGTCCCACTCACAATGTCATTCTAAAAAGTAATAAATAATAATATGACATAAATAATAAGTATGAATATTGTCATATAATTCAATAACTTGGTTGCTTTTTTATCTTTAATTCGATATTTGAATGCTGTAATTTCTATGTTAATGACTAAACAAACAAGAACTGCTACAATCCACCAAATTTGTATGGAGAATCCAAACACGATACTTCCAAGAAATACTATAAGCATGAGTCCCATTATGAATCTTAAAGCTTGAGTAAGCATTGTATGTAGTTGATATATACTTAAATAACTTATAATAAGATAAGTAAGGGTAAATAATAAAAGTATGAGAATTAACATAATGTTTTCCTTTCGTTAATCTTGATTTAATTGAGAGCGTACTTTGCTGATTTCTTCTTCTATTTGAACAAGTTGTTTTTCTAATAAATCAGTTGCATGACCAGTAGACTCTCTTTTTTCTAAATCATTTTGTATACGTACGTAATCATATTTTAGTTCAGAAAGTTGTTGGTTTAAATCCATTTTAAACACTCCTTTTAAATTAAAATTATCATTGAAGTAGGTGATAAATTGAAAAAAGTAAAAACTAACGCAATGCGTATTCTTGATCAATATAATATATTTTATCATACTCATGAATTTAAAATAGGAAAAAATCATTTAGATGGTCATCAAGTGGCTAATTTAATTCAGAAGCCAGAAAACCAAGTATTTAAAACACTTATATTTATGAACAACAAAAGTGAATATTTTGTCTTTGTTATACCTGTAGTTGAACATTTAGATATTAAAAAAGCAAGCAAAGCTGTTGGACAGAAGAAAATTGAGCTTCTACCATTAGAACAACTTACAAAAGTAACTGGATATGTAAGAGGTGGATGTTCACCAATAGGCATGAAAAAATCATTTCAAACTGTAATTGATTTAAGTGCTGAATCACTATCCTCGATTATAATAAGTGCAGGTAAGCGAGGATATCAAATAGAACTAAATCCACATGATTTAGACAAAGTTTTGAACGTTAGCTTTGATAATATTGTTAAGGATAACTAAACTAATTTTAGTATAAATTATTAATATTTCAAACAAAAAGTGTGCATAGAATTTAAACAATTGTTAATATATATAAATGTGAGTTTGATGAAAGAAGTGATAAAGTGACAGAAAAATTTATAATGATAATTTTATTAATTGCTTTAGGTTACGTATTAAAGAAAATGAAATTCTTTAAAGCCTCGGATGGCAATGTGCTAGCAACACTTGTATTAAATGTTACTTTACCTTCATTAGTAATAGTAAATTTAAATGGGTCTGATTTAGATTTATCTCTAGGTTGGTTGCCTATATTGATGCTCTTATATGGAGTTATCGCAAAGCTTTTAGTTATATGGATGTTCAAGAAAAAGTATAATAACCAAATTCGAGGTACAGTTGGCATGATGGCAGCATCTGTAAACATAGGATTATTTGCTTATCCACTTGTAGCTCAAATTTGGCCAGAAAACGGGTTGCTATACTTTGGTATGTTAGACATTGGTACAGCAATTATTATGTTCGGTGTAACTTACTTTGTAGGAAGTTACTTTAATGATGGTGGAGATCAATTTGATTTCAAAAAAATGGTGTTGAATTTATTTAAGACAGTTCCACTCATGACATATATGCTTATGTTTATATTAAATATAATGAGTATTAAAATTCCTGGAAAAGCGATAGATTTCTTTGAAGTGATTGCAAATGCGAATATGCCGCTTTCTATGATATTACTTGGTTTATTTTTAAACTTTAAAATAGAAAAAGCATACTTGCCAATCGTTGTTAAGTACTTATTATTCCATTATGGATTTGGATTATTAATGGGCTTACTCGTGCATTTCTTCTTACCAGTTGATGATCCAATGATTAAAACAACGTTATTAATTGGTTGGTTATTACCTATTGGTGTTTCAGTATTATCATATGCTATTACATTTAAATATAAGACATTGCCAATTGTAGGAATGGCAACAAATTTAAGTATCGTTATTTCCATCGTTATATTGTATGTATATCAATTTTTCTTTGTTTAATATTGAAAACAAATATTTGGTAAATTAAAAAATAGTAAACAACTTGGGATATAAATCCTAACTTAAAAATAAATAAGCATATCACTTAACTGAACTTTTCAGTTTTACAGTGATATGCTTATTTTTTATACAATTTTACGATTTTGTACGTACATTTGCCAGAGGGTATGGTTCGAGCCTGTAGTCTCTCACGCATACTATTCCCTCAGGCGTCAGCACTTACAAAATCAGTGTAATTATCTATTTTTATAAATCTTACGATTTTGTACGTACATTTGCCAGAGGGTATGGTTCGAGCCTGTAGTCTCTCACGCATACTATTCCCTCAGGCGTCCGCACTACAAAATCGTTGGAAATATTTATTTTTATATAGAAAACAGGTGTCTCTAAGAGTTAGCTAAATGATTATCATTAAAATACTAGGACATTTATGTTAAAGGCAATTAATCTTAAGTGTCTATGTTCACACAAGTAGAGAGAAGTTTAAGTATGGATATCTGTATTCACACAAGTGAGTAGAAGTTTAAGTATGGATATCTGTATTCACACAAGTGAGTAGAAGTGTAAGTATGGATATCTGTATTCACACAAGTAGAGAGAAGTGTAAGCATGCGCATAAAATAATGCCAACAAAGTCTTAGACTTTGTTGGCATTATAATGTTACGTATTAATGAATTAACCTTTACCGCCCATAAATGCAGGGTAGTTAGTCATACCACCATCAACATAAAGTGTTGTACCATGGATGTAGCTTGCTTGTTCTGAAGCAAGAAATGCATTGATGTTAGCTACTTGATCCGCTTCACCAATTTCATTTAAAGGAATCATTCCTAATGTTTCTTCTCTAGTTGCTGGGTCAGAGAATTTCTCGCGTGTATGTTCTGTAACAATTGCACCTGGAGAAACATTATTAATTCTTATTCCATTTTTACCATATTCCATAGACATTGTTTCCATCATCAATTTTAAACCGCCTTTACTTGCAGCATAATTGACATAGTTTGGCCATGGAATAACGTCATGCACACTAGCAGTATTAATGATTTGACCTTTAATATCATGTTCTAAATAATAATTAATAACTTCTCTACTTCCGATGAATGCACCAGTTAAATTGATATCAATAACTTTAGACCATTCAGCTAAGCTCATTTCGTGTGATGGGATTGGTTTTTCGAAACCGGCGTTATTAATGAGTACATCAATGCGTCCAAATTTTTCATGTGTTTGTTGTATTAAGTTCTTAATATCTTCTTCTACTGAAACGTCTGCTTTAATTGCGATTGCATCAGCACCAGAATCTTTAATTGATTGAACAACTTTTTCAGCTTCTTCAACATGATCTAGATAACCAATCACGACTTTTGAACCTTCTTTACCGAAACGTTCTGAAGTTGCTTTACCAATACCACTGTTACCACCAGTAATAATGACAACTTTATCTTTTAAATCTTCATACATATTAAACACTCCTATATTTTTAATTGAATCTACCCTTTAGCTGCACCAATAATGAATGCTGCTATTATAATTAACACTATACCGATCCAGATAAATGTCATTTGACGTTTTGTTTTTTGTTCTCCTAATAAGAATATTCCACCTAAAGTAGATACAATAACTAACATTTGTGAGAATGAGAAACTTGTACCCACACCAACTTTTGGTTGTGAGATGAATAAGAACATATTACCTAATGCCCAAACAATACCTGGTAATAAATTAAATGCTGTATATTTCACTGTAGGCTTATGTTTGAATGATAAAATAATACCACCAATTACCATACCAATTGATTGAGGGAACAATGCATCCCAACCTTCAACTCCAAATACTTGACCAATTACAACATAGACAACATAACCAACTGTTGAGATAAGTAAAATTGGAATAGCTTTACCGATTTTTTTAGAATTACCACTGTTTCCAGAACCTTTTTTCTGAACAGAAGTAAAGATTACACCGACTATTAATAAGGCTAAGCCTGATAAACCAAGTGCTACTTGTGTTCCTGTAGACCATTCTCCTAAAAATGCTGCGCTGAATAATGTTGTTCCAAGTAATTGTAAACCTGTGGAAATAGGCATTGTAATTGAAACACCAACTAATTCAACACTTCTAAGTTGAAATCCTTGTCCTAATGCCCAGAAAGCACCAGAAACCATACCGATAATAACTGTAGTAGCAGTAAATTGGACATCACCAAATGCAAATAGGCATAATCCAATGATGAACGCCCCGATAGTAGTACCTAATATTTGGTTATAAGGACCTCCACCAACTTTTACGTTGATTAATACTACACTTCCCCAGAACAATGCTGGTAACAGAGCTATAAGATATTCCATACACACGACTCGCTTTCTCTATTTATTTGTATTTTAAACAGTACCCGTGTATTATACGCGCGAAACAAATTAGTTGTAAAACATACAGCTCACTAAATATTAATAAAGGAAAGAAGCTGAGATCATTTTTTATGTCTCAGCTTCTTCATATGTCCTTTAAAAAGGTCTTACATATTTAAAATGATGTGTTTCATTAACAATTTTAAAACCAACTTTTTCATAAAGAAGTTGTATTTGTTCATGTTTTTTACTATCTACATATATTCTTACAGTTTCAACATCATCATGCGTGAAAGCTTTATTTGTCGCAAAATGAATCATTTGAAAGGCAATACCTTGCTTCCTATAATCGTGATGAGATGCCAAATTAGGTATTGTTGCTAATTTTTTAGGTATATCAATAGATAAATATATATAACCTTTAACAAGGCCTTCTGCAATATATAAATATAGAGCATGATTTTCACCAAGAGAGTTAACAATATCTCTTGAACTAATATCACTATGTTTAAAATTATTAGAGTGCAACTTATCAAATGAATAATAATAGGGTTTGCTATAAGGTGTCATTTGATGTTGTTTATCTATTGGAAGAGGTGGTTGTTGAATTTCTAATGTGTACTGCGTTTCTACATATCCAGCATGAAGTCTTTTAAGTTTACTATTGTTAAGAATGTGGTCTTTATGTAGTGATATATGACAATATTTTATATCACGATGATTATTGAGTAACATTTCCCAAATTTCTTTTAACGCATTTAAAGTTTCTTCTGTTGTATCATTAACAATTGGTCCCCAAACATTGACAGTCTCATCATCAATTTTTTCAAATCCTAAAATTCCAATAATATTATTGTTGTCTTCGATATAGTAGAAAGATTGTTCATTAAATTTACTTGTTAAAGCAGACTTAATCTCTTCTATATCTGTAGGTATATACTCAACGTAATAATTATTTTGAAGATTTTTTTCATATAAGTAAGAGGTGATAGGGTCTATTTGCTTAAGTGGCAATATTTGCATGACAGTCACTCCTTTATTATTCAACGATTATTTTATTCTATTATACGATTAAACGAAAAATTATAAAAGTTTTTGATAGCTTTAGAACAGTTTTTATTCATGTTATAATGACACGAATGAAAAAAGAATGGGTGAAATGAATATGAAAGCATTAGTTCTTGCAGAAAAACCTTCAGTTGGTCGTGACATAGCTAAAGCATTAGGTGTGCACGATCAAAAGAAAGGATATTTTGAGAATAAACAATATATCGTAACATGGGCATTAGGGCATCTAGTAACAAATGCAACACCAGAAGAATATGATAAAAAGTTCAAAGAATGGAATTTAAATGTCTTACCTATTATTCCAGACTATATGAAACATGTTGTTATTAAGAAGACAAGAAGTCAGTTTAATACAGTTCAACATCTTATGAAACGTGATGATGTAAATTCAATTATTATTGCGACAGATGCTGGTAGAGAAGGGGAACTTGTTGCTAGATTAATTATTGAGAAAGCTAAAGTGAAAAAGCCATTGAAACGTTTATGGATTAGTTCAGTTACTGAAAAAGCGATTAAGGCAGGTTTTCAAAACTTAAAACCTGGGGCAGCTTACAACAATCTTTACCAAGCTGCACTGTGTAGAAGTGAAGCAGATTGGATAGTTGGAATAAATGCTACGAGAGCATTAACAACTAAATATGACGCACAATTGTCATGTGGGAGAGTTCAAACACCAACATTGAATCTTGTTCAAATGAGACAAAATGAAATACAGTCATTTAAGCCGAAAAAATACTATCAAATGAATGTTGATATAGATGGATATAAATTCAAATGGGTAACTCAAAATGGAGATAAAACATTTGATTCAGAATTAATAGAACAAATAAAACAAAAAGTACAAAATAATACGGGAACAATTGAAAATGTTTATAAGAAAAAGAAAACAAAGTATCCACAAAAATTATATGACTTAACAAGTTTGCAACAAACAGCGTATCAACGATATAAAATGAGTGCAAAAGAAACATTAAATACTATGCAGTCTTTATATGAGCAACATAAAGTATTAACTTATCCAAGAACTGACTCAAATTATCTAACTGATGATATGGTTTCTTCATTAAAAGAGAGGGTCTCTTCTCTAAGTGCAACATCATTAAAGTCTTACGCAGTACCACTACTTAAAAAACAAATAAAAGCTGGAAAACATTTTGTCGATAATAATAAGGTGTCTGATCACCATGCTATTGTACCAACTGAGGTAAGACCTAACATGGATCAATTATCACCTAGAGAAGAAAAAATCTACATGATAGTTGCTGAAAGATTTTTAGAAGTATTATTACCACCATATCAATATGAAGAAACTACAGTAGAATTAACTTGTGAAGGTGAGAAGTTTAAACTTGTTCAAGAAGTAGCAATTGAATTAGGCTATAAAGCAATTCACCAAGAAAAAGCAATTGTTAAAGAATTACCATTTAAAGAACAACAACGAGTTAAAATTCAGAACTTGAACATTACGAGTAAGGATACAGAGCCACCAGCATACTTTAATGAAGGAACATTACTTAAAGCTATGGAATCACCACAACTTTTCTTCAAACTTAAAGATAAAAAGATGGCTCAAACTTTAAATGAAACAGGTGGTATTGGAACTGTAGCAACAAGAGCAGATATTATAGAAAAGTTATATAGCTCTAATGTTATAGAAGCAATTCAAGGAAAAATTAAAATTACGCCTAAAGGTAAACAATTATTAAACTTAGCTCCAGAACAACTGACTTCACCTGAACTTACTGCAAATTGGGAAATGAAATTAAACCAAATTGAAAAGGGTAAGTATTCAAAAGAAACTTTCATGAAAGAAATGCGAGGGTTTACTCGAGAAATTATTGGAGATATTAAAAATAGTGATGATAAATTTAAACATGATAATATTACGACAACAGAGTGTCCAACTTGTGGAAAATTCATGCTTAAAGTAAAAACTAAAAATGGTCAAATGCTCGTATGTCAAGATCCAACTTGTAAAACTAAAAAGAATCAACAACGACAAACAAACGCAAGATGTCCAAATTGTAAAAAGAAATTAACTTTATATGGTACAGGAAAGAAAGCAACTTATCGTTGTGTATGTGGTCATACAGAAACACAAGAACACATGGATGAAAGACTGAAAAATAAAAAGACTGGCAAAATAGGCAAGAGAGAAATGAAACAATACATGAAGAATGAAGAAGTAGAAAACAATCCGTTTAAAGATGCATTAAAGGATTTGAAATTCTAATATAGTTCACCCGTACTTTTAAACATAAGTACGGGTGTTTTTCATATTATGAAATTAGAGCACAAAAGCTTTGTAGGGTACATAACACGAACATAGATAATTTAATTTTAATAAATGTTCGTAAAAAGTATTGATTTTTAATGTACTGAGTAATACAATGTACAGTGTTGAAATTAAAAAAGGAGTCTTACTATGAAACGTTACTTTAAGTTTGATGAATTGGGAACTAATTATAAAAGAGAAATATTAGGTGGTTTAACAACTTTCCTTTCAATGGCATACATATTAGCCATAAATCCATCAATGCTGAGTTTAGCAAGTGTTGAGAACATACCTGATTCAATGAGAATGGATCAAGGTGCTGTATTTGTTGCTACTGCTTTAGCTGCTTTAGTAGGTTGTTTGTTTATGGGTATTATCGCTAAATACCCGATTGCATTGGCACCAGGTATGGGATTGAATGCATTTTTTGCATTTACAGTAGTATTAACTATGGGAATACCTTGGCAAACTGGATTAACAGGAGTACTATTCTCTGGACTTATATTTGCAGTATTAACGATGAGTGGTTTGCGAGAAGTGATTATAAATGCAATTCCATTTGAATTAAAGATGGCTGTATCAGCAGGGATAGGTTTATTTATTACTTTTGTAGGATTACAAGGAGCAGGTATTGTACAAAAAGAAGATTCTACATTAGTTACTCTAGGTTCAATACATAACCCAGAAGTATTACTCGCAGTATTTGGTATTATTATCACTGTTATTTTGATGGCTAAAAAATTACCAGGTGCAATATTTGTAGGTATGGTATTAACTGCTGTAGCAGGTTTAATTACAGGATTAATCGCTATGCCAGATAGTATTATTGGAAAAGTACCAAGTGTAGCACCAACATTCGGAGCATCTTTTGAAGCATTTGGAGATTTATCTACTATATTTAATGTACAATTCTTAATAGTTGTATTAACTTTCTTGTTTATAGATTTCTTTGATACTGCAGGTACATTAGTTGCAGTAGCAAATCAAGCAGGTTTAATGAAAGATAATAAATTACCAAGAGCAGGGAAGGCTTTATTCGCAGATTCATTAGCAACAATTGTAGGTGCAATTTTCGGGACGTCTACAACAACAAGCTATATTGAATCAAGTGCAGGTGTAGCAGTAGGGGCAAGAACTGGATTTGCAAGTGTTGTAACAGGTGCTTGTTTCTTAGCAGCATTATTGTTCTCTCCATTAATGGCAGTTGTTACCAGTGCAGTAACAGCGCCAGCACTTGTGATCGTTGGTGTGTTGATGGTAAGTAACTTAGGTAAGATTGATTGGCAAAAATTTGAGATCGCAGTACCTGCTTTCTTAACAATGATTATGATGCCTTTAACATATTCAATTGCGACAGGTATTGCTTGCGGATTTATTTTCTATCCTATTACAATGATAGTAGCAAAAAGACATAAAGAGATTCATCCTATAATGTATGGTTTATTCTTTGTATTCGTCGCATATTTCGTATTTGTTCATGGTTAAAATATAAAAATCATGTTGGTAGCTCTTAGAACTACCAACAGAGTGTCGGCAAAGTCTTAGAACTTTGTCGGCATTTTTTTATGCGCATGCTTTCCGCGGGCATATAAGAGGTACGTTATCAGCAGATCTAGGCAAAACTGCTGATAAGAGTAGTGTTAAAAGCAGATCTAAGCAAAACTGCTTATAAGAGTAGTGTTAAAAGCAGTTCAAAGTAAAACTGCTGATAAGGTTAGTGTTAAAAGCAGTTCAAAGTAAAACTGCTGATAAGGTTAGTGTTAAAAGCAGTTCAAAGTAAAACTGCTTATAAGAGTAGTGTTAAAAGCAGATCTAAGCAAAACTGCTTATAAGAGTAGTGTTAAAAGCAGATCTAAGTAAAACTGCTGATAAGAGTAACTAGGCAAGCATGCACGTGCAAAATCGTAAGATATTAAAAAAATAAGCATATCACTGTAAACTATAAAAAATCAGTTAAGTGATATGCTTATTTATTTTGAGTTAGAATTTATGTCCAGCCTCGTTTTATATATTAACTTTTATATGTTGTCTTGTAATATTTAGATGGTATATAAACAGGTGCAATTATAATAGTGAATAAGAATATAATCATTAAGACGACCATTACAATATGTAATAACCATCCAATAATTGGGATAACTGCAACGAAACTAGCTATTAACCCTATTAATGGTATAACAAAAATGACCTTCACAGAGTTTTGATTATCTATTAATAAAATAAGAGTAGCAATAAAATAAAGCGTACCGTTAAGTACTAGGGCGTTGTAACCAGTTGATAGTATAATTCCACCGCCGAGAAATGGTATTGCTAATATTAATTCAGATATCACTAATATAATAGAAAGAACAAGTAACACAGACTTAATTCCTCTTTTCATGACTTCACCACCTATTGAAAATTGCTTGTTATATTATAACATTTAGATTACAAATTATCTAATTAAATTTTATCTATTGAAATAGGTGGTAATATCCGTTATAATACTTGGGTATGTGTTAGATGGATTTAGAAAAAATATATGGATATCTATTGCATAATAGGTATAAATCATGTATCATATCTAATGTTGGACTTTAAGAAGCGATGAAGCGAGAGGTTACTGACACACCCGGCCGCTTTGCCATGGCGGTGTGTAAGAGAGTTTTCGTGGAGAAGTCTATCACTATAAAGTAGACGAACAAGGAGGGAAAATTATGGCAAAACAAAAAATTCGTATCCGTTTAAAAGCGTATGATCACCGTATGATCGATCAATCAGCAGAAAAAATTGTTGAAACAGCTAAACGTTCTGGAGCTCAAGTGTCTGGTCCGATTCCATTACCAACTGAGAAATCAGTTTATACTGTAATCCGTGCCGTTCATAAATATAAAGACTCACGTGAACAATTCGAACAACGTACGCATAAACGTTTAATCGACATTCTTAACCCTACACCTAAAACAGTTGATGCTCTTATGGGCTTAAACTTACCATCTGGTGTAGACATCGAAATCAAATTATAATTCATTAAAATAACAGGAGGTGCGACTTTCGATGACCAAAGGAATCTTAGGAAGAAAAATTGGAATGACTCAAGTATTCGCAGAAAACGGTGAATTAATACCAGTTACTGTAGTAGAAGCTAGTCAAAACGTAGTATTACAAACAAAAACTGATGAAGTAGACGGCTACAACGCTGTTCAAATCGGTTTTGAAGACAAACAAGCATATAAAAAAGATCGTAAATCTAACAAATATGCAACTAAAGCTGCTGAAGGACATGCTAAAAAAGCAGGTTCAGCACCTAAGCGCTTCACTCGTGAATTCAGAAACATTGATGTTTCAGCATACGAGGTAGGTCAAGAAGTCACTGTAGATACTTTCCAAGCAGGAGACATTATTGATGCAACAGGCGTTTCTAAAGGTAAAGGTTTCCAAGGCTCAATTAAACGTCACGGTTTCTCTCGTGGACCAATGAGTCACGGTTCTCGTTATCATAGAGGTTCTGGTTCAATGGGTATGGCTTCAGATGCTTCTAAAGTATTTAAAGGTAAAGAATTACCAGGCCGTATGGGTGGAAACACAGTTACTATGCAAAACTTAGAAGTAGTTAAAGTTGATGCAGAAAATAACGTAATTTTAGTTAAAGGTAACGTTCCAGGCCCTAAAAAAGGTTTAGTAAAACTTACAACTTCAATTAAAAAAGGTAATAAATAATTATTTAGGTGAAAGGAGGAAACAACATTATGGCTAATATTGATGTATTAAAAGTAGATGGTTCTAAATCAGGATCTATCGAATTAAATGATAGTGTATTTGGTATCGAACCAAACCAACACGTATTATTCGAAGCAGTCAACTTACAACGTGCTTCATTACGCCAAGGTACTCACGCAGTTAAGAATCGTTCAGCAGTTCGTGGTGGTGGACGTAAACCTTGGAAACAAAAAGGTACAGGTCGTGCTCGTCAAGGTACAATCCGTGCGCCACAATGGCGTGGTGGTGGTATCGTATTCGGTCCTACACCAAGAAGTTATTCTTACAAAATGCCTAAGAAAATGCGTCGTTTAGCATTACGTTCTGCATTATCAGCAAAAGTAAGTGATAACGAATTAACTGTTTTAGAAGCATTCAACTTTGATGCGCCTAAAACTAAAGAATTCAAAAATGTAATGAGCAATTTAGAGCTTTCTAAAAAAGTTTTATTCATCGTTGATACTGTTGAAAGTAACGTTGAATTATCAGCTCGTAACATTCCAGGTGTTAAAGTTATTGACGCTCAAAGCTTAAACGTATTAGATATTTTAGGTTCTAGCAAAGTCGTAATAACTAAAGCAGCAGTGGATAAAGTAGAGGAGGTGCTCGCATAATGGAAGCAAGAGATGTTATTAAGCGCCCCGTAATCACAGAAAAATCTTCATCAGATATGGCTTTAGATAAATACACATTTGATGTTGATACACGTGCTAACAAAACACAAGTTAAAATCGCAATCGAAGAAATTTTCGACGTGAAAGTAGACACAGTAAACATCATGAACGTTAAAGCGAAAGCTAAACGTGTTGGTCGTTACAATGGTTTCACTAACAAACGTCGTAAAGCAATCGTAACTCTAAAAGAAGGTTCTTCAATAGACCTATTTAACTAAAAACAATTACCACTAAGGAGGTAAAACGACAATGGCTCTTAAAAAGTATAAGCCAATTACAAATGGTCGTCGTAATATGACATCTTCAGATTTCGCTGAAATTACATCAACGACTCCTGAAAAGTCACTATTACAACCGCTTCCGAGAAAAGCGGGACGTAACAACCAAGGTAAATTGACAGTTCGTCACAGAGGTGGCGGTCATAAACGTCAATACCGTGTAATTGATTTCAAACGTAATAAAGATGGAATTCCTGCTAAAGTATCAACTATCGAGTATGATCCAAACCGTTCAGCTAATATTGCATTAGTTGTATACGCAGATGGTGAAAAAAGATATATACTTGCGCCTAAAGGCTTAAAAGTAGGACAACAAATTTTCAATGGTTCAGAAGCAGATATCAAAGTTGGTAATGCATTAGCATTAACAGATATCCCAGTTGGTACTACAATTCACAATATCGAATTAAAACCAGGTAAAGGTGGACAATTAGTCCGTTCTGCTGGTACAAGTGCTCAAGTACTTGGTAAAGAAGGTAAATACGTATTAGTTCGTCTTAAATCAGGTGAAGTTCGTATGATCTTATCTACTTGTCGTGCAACAATCGGTCAAGTTGGTAATGAACAACACGAATTAATCACAATTGGTAAAGCAGGTCGTTCTAGATGGATGGGCAAACGTCCAACAGTTCGTGGTTCTGTAATGAACCCTAACGATCACCCACACGGTGGTGGTGAAGGTCGTACACCAATCGGTCTTAAATCACCAATGTCTCCATGGGGCAAACCAACACTTGGTAAGAAAACTCGTAAACAAAGCCAACGTTCATCTAAATTCATCGTTCGTGGTCGTAAGAAAAAATAATAATACCTTATTTACGTGTGCGGCTTAGATGCCGCGCGCAATAAATAAGAAGGGAGGCGCCATAATGGCTCGTAGTCTTAAAAAAGGACCTTTCGTTGATGATCATTTAATGAAAAAAATTGAATCTCAAAACGAAGGTGAAAAAAAATCAGTTATTAAAACATGGTCTCGTCGTTCAACAGTATTTCCTGACTTCATCGGACATACAATAGCAGTATATGATGGTCGTAAACATGTACCAGTATTCATTACTGAAGATATGGTTGGACACAAATTAGGAGAGTTTGCACCTACACGTACTTATAAAGGTCATGCTGCAGACGACAAGAAGACTAAACGCTAATTTCTAAATAGAGGAGGAAGTCACAATGGAAGCAAAAGCGGTTGCTAGAACAATAAGAATCGCACCTCGTAAAGTGAGATTAGTTTTAGATCTTATTAGAGGTAAAGAAGTGGCAGAAGCAATTGCCATCTTAAAATTAACTAACAAAGCAACATCACCTGTAGTTGAAAAATTATTAATGTCAGCATTAGCAAATGCAGAACATAATTATGATTTAAATCCTGACACATTAGTTATAAAAGAAGCTTATGCTAATGAAGGACCTACATTAAAACGTTTCCGTCCACGTGCACAAGGTCGTGCAAGTGCGATCAACAAACGTACTAGTCATATTACAATCGTAGTTGGCGAAAAAGAAGCTAAAGAAGAAGTTAAAGAAGCATAATTAACTAAATCATTAAGGAGGGAATATAGTGGGTCAAAAAATTAATCCAATCGGACTTCGTGTCGGTGTAATTCGTGACTGGGAAGCAAAGTGGTATGCTGGTAAAGACTTCGCAACACTTTTACATGAAGACTTAAAAGTTCGTAAATATATCGCAGAAGCATTAAAAGAAGCTTCAGTTTCAAGTGTTGAAATTGAGCGTGCAGCAAACCGTATCAATATCGCAATCCACACTGGTAAGCCAGGTATGGTTATTGGTAAAGGCGGTTCTGAAATCGAAAAATTACGTAACAAATTAAACGCATTGACTAACAAAAAAGTACACATCAACGTTATTGAAATCAAAAAAGTTGATTTAGATGCAACATTGGTAGCAAATAACATTGCTCGTCAATTAGAAAATCGTGTATCTTTCCGTCGTGCTCAAAAACAAGCTATCCAACGTGCAATGAAATTGGGAGCTAAAGGTATCAAAACACAAGTATCTGGTCGTTTAGGTGGCGCAGATATCGCTCGTGCAGAACAATATTCAGAAGGAACTGTTCCACTTCATACACTACGTGCAGACATTGATTTCGCACATGAAGAAGCCGACACTACTTACGGTAAATTAGGTGTAAAAGTATGGATCTACCGTGGAGAAGTTCTTCCTACAAAGAAGTCTAGTGAAGGAGGAAAATAATAATGTTATTACCAAAACGTGTTAAATTCCGTCGTCAACATCGTCCTAAAACAACTGGTCGTTCAAAAGGCGGAAATGAAGTAACATTTGGTGAATATGGTTTACAAGCTCAAACAGCAGCTTGGATTACATCTCGTCAAATCGAATCAGCTCGTATCGCAATGACACGTTATATGAAACGTGGCGGAAAAGTATGGATCAAAATATTCCCACATACACCATATACTAAAAAACCTTTAGAAGTACGTATGGGTTCAGGTAAAGGTGCAGTTGAAGGTTGGGTAGCAGTAGTTAAACCAGGACGTATCTTGTTCGAAATCGCTGGTGTTCAAGAAGAAGTAGCACGTGAAGCATTACGTCTTGCTGCACACAAACTTCCAGTAAAATCTAAGTTTGTAAAACGTGAAGAATTGGGTGGTGACACAAATGAAAGCTAAGGATATCAGAAATTTAACCACTACTGAAATTGAAAAAGAAATCAAAGAAGCTAAAGAACAATTATTCAACTTACGCTTTCAGTTAGCAACTGGTCAACTTGAAGAGACTGCTAACATTCGAAAAGTTAAAAAAACGATTGCACGTCTTAAAACAATCGTACGTGAAAGAGAAATCGAAGAAGAGAAAGCAGCAGATAATAAATAATCAAGTAGAGGAGGTTCATTACTGTGAGTGAAAGAAATGACCGCAAAGTTTACGTTGGTAAAGTAGTTTCAGATAAAATGGACAAAACTATTACAGTAGTTGTAGAAACTTACAAAACTCATAAATTATATGGTAAACGTGTAAAATATTCAAAAAAATATAAAACACATGATGAAAACAATTCAGCAAAAATGGGCGATATCGTTAAGATTGCAGAAACACGTCCTTTATCATCAACTAAGCGTTTCCGTCTAGTTGAAATCGTTGAAGAATCAGTAATTATTTAATAGAAGTATAAAGATAAGGGAGGTCAAACAAAGATGATCCAACAAGAAACACGTTTAAAAGTAGCAGACAACTCTGGTGCTCGTGAAGTATTAACAATCAAAGTTTTAGGCGGATCTGGTCGTAAGACAGCTAACATTGGTGATGTTATCGTCGTTACTGTTAAAAATGCTACACCAGGTGGCGTTGTTAAAAAAGGTGAAGTTGTTAAAGCTGTTGTTGTACGTACTAAATCAGGTGTACGTCGTGAAGATGGCTCTTACATCAAATTTGACGAAAATGCATGTGTAATCATCCGTGATGACAAAGGTCCACGTGGTACACGTATATTCGGTCCTGTAGCGCGTGAATTACGTGAAGGTAACTTCATGAAGATCGTTTCTCTAGCGCCAGAGGTACTTTAATCTATAATGATAAAAAACAAAATTCCTAAGGAGGTGCCTACACATGCACGTACGTAAAGGTGACAACGTAATCGTTATCTCAGGTAAAGATAAAGGTAAAACTGGTAAAGTTTTAGAAGCATTACCTAAAAAGGAACGCGTAGTGGTAGAAGGTGTTAACGTTATTAAAAAACACCAAAAACCAACTCAGTTAAATCCAGAAGGTGGTATCTTAGAAACAGAAGGTACTATCCACGTATCAAACGTTCAATTACTTGATCCTAAGACAAATGAACCAACTCGTGTTGGATTTAAAGTAGTAGATGGTAAAAAAGTTCGTATCGCTAAAAAATCTGGCGAAGAAATTAAATCATCAAAAGAATAATTATTAAGTGAAAGGAGGATCCACTTTGACACGTTTAAAAGAAAAGTTTAATAATGAAATTTCTGCTGAGTTAGTTAAGAAATTTAACTATGATTCAGTTATGCAAGTACCAAAAATCGAAAAAATAGTTGTAAACATGGGTATCGGTGATGCAGTTCAAAACTCTAAAGTTTTAGATTCTGCTGTTGAAGAACTTCAAACAATCACAGGTCAAAAACCATTAGTAACTAAAGCTAAAAAATCTATTGCGACTTTCCGTCTTCGTGAAGGCATGCCTATCGGTGCGAAAGTTACATTACGTGGAGAAAGAATGTATGAATTCTTTGATAAATTAATCTCAGTTTCATTACCACGTGTACGTGACTTCCGTGGTATCTCTAAAAAAGCATTCGACGGTCGTGGAAATTACACTTTAGGTGTTAAGGAACAATTAATTTTCCCTGAAATCGACTATGATAAAGTAAGTAAAGTACGAGGAATGGATATCGTTATCGTTACAACTGCTAACACTGACGAGGAAGCTCGTGAATTGTTATCACAATTCGGTATGCCATTTCAAAAGTAATCTCTAATTATAAAGGAGGCTAATTAAGTGGCTAAAAAATCAATGATCGCTAAACAACAACGTAAACAAAAATTCGGTGTTCGTGAATACACGCGTTGTGAACGTTGTGGACGTCCACACTCAGTATATCGTAAATTCAAACTTTGCCGTATTTGTTTCCGTGAACTAGCATACAAAGGCCAGATTCCTGGCGTACGTAAAGCTAGCTGGTAAACTCAAAAGAATGAAAGGAGGAAACACAAATGACAATGTCAGATCCAATTGCAGATATGTTAACTCGCGTGCGTAACGCAAACATGGTACGTCACGAAAAATTAGAGTTACCTGCATCAAACATTAAAAAAGAAATCGCTGAAATCCTTAAAAAAGAAGGATTTGTAAAAAGCGTAGAATATATCGAAGATGATAAGCAAGGTGTTATCCGTATGTTCCTTAAATATGGTCAAAACAACGAGCGAGTTATCACAGGTTTAAAACGTATTTCTAAACCAGGTTTACGTGTTTATGCTAAAGCTGACGAACTTCCAAAAGTTCTTAACGGTTTAGGTGTTGCACTTGTTTCTACATCTGAAGGTGTTTTAACTGATAAAGATGCTAGACAACGTGGAATCGGTGGAGAAGTATTAGCTTATATCTGGTAATTATAAAATTATAAGGAGGTGCCCACATAATGAGCCGTGTTGGTAAGAAAATAATTGAGATCCCTGCTGATGTTACTGTTACTATCAAAGATAATACAGTTACAGTTAAAGGATCAAAAGGTGAATTAACTAGTACTTTTAATGAAGAAATGACATATAAACAAGAGGACAACAGCTTAGAAGTTGTACGTCCATCTGACTCTAAAGAGCACAAAACTGTACATGGTACAACTCGTGCATTGATCGCTAACATGATTGAAGGTGTATCTAAAGGTTTCGAGAAAAACTTAGAACTTATTGGTGTTGGTTACCGTGCCCAAATGCAAGGTAAAAATATCATCTTAAATGTTGGTTATTCTCATCCTGTAGAAATCGTTGCTGAAGATGGAATTACATTATCAGTAGACAAAAACACTAAAGTTAAAGTAGAAGGTATTTCAAAAGAACGTGTTGGAGCAACTGCTTCTTACATTCGTTCAATCCGTCCACCAGAACCTTATAAAGGTAAAGGTATTCGTTACGAAGGCGAATATGTTCGTCGTAAAGAAGGTAAAACTGGTAAGTAATCATTAACATTAAGAAAGGAGCACTAACATGATCGCTAAAATCGACAAAAATAAAGTTCGTTTGAAAAGACATGCTCGCGTGCGTTCAAAATTAGCTGGAACAAGCGAAAAACCACGTTTAAATGTATATCGTTCAAACAAACATATTTATGCTCAAATTATTGATGACTTAAATGGCGTAACAATCGCTCAAGCATCAAGTTTAGATAAAGAATTAAACCTAGAGCAATCAGGTAATGTAGAAGCAGCAGCTAAAATAGGCGAAATCGTTGCAAAACGTGCGTCAGAAAAAGGCGTTGAAGCTGTAGTATTTGATCGTGGGGGATATTTATACCACGGACGTATCAAAGCATTAGCTGATTCAGCTCGTGAAAACGGACTTCAATTTTAATTTAAAGGAGGGACACTCATGCGTCGTAAAGAACAAGAAGTTAAAGAATTTGAAGAGCGCGTAGTTACGATTAACCGTGTAGCTAAAGTAGTTAAAGGTGGTCGTCGTTTCCGTTTTACAGCTTTAGTAGTTGTTGGAGATAAAAATGGTCGCGTAGGTTTCGGTACTGGTAAAGCTCAAGAGGTACCTGAAGCAATTAAAAAAGCAGTGGAAGATGCTAAGAAAGATTTAGTAACAGTTCCACGTGTTGAAGGAACTACTCCTCACCAAGTTATTGGACGTTTTGGTGCAGGTCGTGTTTTAATTAAACCAGCAGCACCTGGTACAGGTGTTATTGCAGGTGGACCAGTTCGTGCGGTATTAGAACTTGCTGGTATCACTGATATCTTAAGTAAATCATTAGGTTCTAACACACCTATTAATATGGTTCGTGCTACAATTGAAGGACTTAAAGAACTTAAAAATGCCGAACAAGTAGCTAGTCTACGCGGTAAATCAGTAGAAGAATTATTAAATTAAGGAGGGAACAAAGACTATGGCTAAATTAGAAATTACCCTCACTCGTAGCGTTATTGGTCGTCCTGAAACACAACGCAAGACAGTTCAAGCGCTAGGACTTAAAAAAACAAACTCAACTGTAGTAGTTGAAGATAATCCTGCGATTCGTGGGCAAATCGAAAAAGTAAGTCACTTACTAAAAGTTTCTGAAAAATAAATTCATCTAAAGTATTAAGGAGGTGCCAAAATGAAATTACATGAGTTGAAACCAGTTAAAGGTGCTCGTAAAGAACGTAACCGTGTTGGTCGTGGTATGGCTACAGGTAATGGTAAAACAAGTGGTCGTGGTACTAAAGGACAAAAAGCACGTTCAGGTGGCGGTGTTCGTTTAGGTTTCGAAGGTGGACAATTACCATTATTCCGTCGTTTACCAAAACGTGGGTTCACTAACATTAACCGTAAAGAATATGCAATTGTTAATCTTGATCAATTAAATCGTTTCGAAGATGGAACTGAAATTACTCCAGCTTTATTAGTAGAGTCAGGTGTTGTTAAATCTGAAAAATCAGGTGTTAAAGTTTTAGGAAACGGTTCATTAGAAAAGAAATTAACAATAAAAGCTCATAAATTCTCAGCTTCAGCAATTGAAGCAATCGAAGGTAAGGGCGGAACGCATGAGGTGATCTAATGTTTGAAACGATCGTTAGTTTTTTGAAGACTAAAGATATTCGTAACAAGATATTATTCACACTAGCAATGCTCGTTATATTTAAAGTTGGAACTTATATTCCAGCACCTGGTGTTAATCCAGAAGCTTTTAATCAAAATAAAGGTTCGCAAGGTATTACCGATTTGTTTAATACATTCGGTGGAGGTGCCTTGCAGAACTTCTCTATATTAGCAATGGGTATTATGCCTTATATTACTGCTTCAATCGTAATGCAATTATTACAAATGGATGTTGTACCTAAGTTTACTGAATGGGCTAAACAAGGTGAAGTTGGTCGTAAAAAGATTAATCAATTTACGCGTTACTTTACGATTGTTTTAGCATTCGTTCAAGGCTTAGGTATGTCGTATTCATTTAATAATATGCTGGGTGGTAATTTGATTCAAAATACTTCAGTGTTAAATTATTTGTTAATAGCATTAGTTTTAACTGCAGGAACAGCTTTCTTAATGTGGTTAGGTGAGCAGATAACTCAATTCGGAGTTGGTAATGGTATTTCTATTATTATCTTCGCTGGTATTTTATCTTCTATGCCAAACTCATTAATTCAATTTTACCAACAGAGTTTTGTTGGTGCAGATGATACAACTATGGCTTGGTTAAAAGCGGTTGGCTTATTTGTTGGAATGATCTTACTTACAGTCGGTGCAGTTTATGTACTTCAAGCTATTCGTAAAATTCCTATCCAATATGCTAAGCGTCAACAACAAGGTACTGGTGGTTCATTATCTGCAAATGCAACATATTTACCTTTGAAAGTTAATGCAGCTGGTGTAATTCCTGTAATATTTGCGATGGCATTTTTCATGCTTCCGAAGACATTAACATTGTTCTTCCCTGATCAAGATTGGGCGCAAACAGTTACGACTTACGCAGATCCATCTCATAATATCGGTATGATTGTTTATGTTATTTTAATTATAGCGTTCGCATACTTTTATGCATTTGTTCAGGTTAATCCTGAGAAAATGGCAGAAAACTTACAAAAACAAGGTAGTTATGTACCGGGTATTAGACCTGGAGAACAAACTAAAAAATACATCACTAGAGTGCTCTATCGTTTAACGTTTGTGGGATCAATATTCTTAGCTTTAATTTCTATTATTCCAATATTAGCTATTAAGTTAATGAGTTTGCCTCAAGCAATACAAGTTGGTGGTACAAGCTTACTAATCGTTATCGGTGTTGCAATTGAAACAATGAAGACTTTAGAAGCTCAACTCAATCAACGAGAATATAGAGGCTTTAGAAGACGATAAGCAAGTAGGAGGGTTTTAATGAACATCATTTTAATGGGTTTACCTGGTGCAGGTAAAGGAACTCAAGCGAGTGAAATTGTTAAGAAATACCCTATTCCTCATATCTCAACTGGTGATATGTTCCGTAAAGCTATCAAAGATGAGACTGACCTTGGTAAAGAGGCTAAATCTTACATGGATGGTGGGGAACTTGTTCCAGATGAAGTGACTATAGGTATCGTTAGAGAAAGACTAGCTGAAGAAGATGCAAAAAAAGGATTCTTGCTAGATGGTTTTCCTCGTACAGTAGAACAAGCTGATGCATTAAATGAAATCTTAAGTGAATTAGACCGCAAAGTAGATGCTGTTATTAACATTGAAGTTGCTGAAGAAGAACTTATGAATCGTTTAACTGGCAGACGTATTTGTGAAGTATGTGGCACAACGTATCATTTAGTATTTAATCCACCAAAAGTTGAAGGTGTTTGTGATCTAGACGGAGGTAAATTATACCAACGTGAAGATGATAACCCTGAAACAGTAGCAAATCGTTTAAGTGTTAACGTTAAACAAACAAAACCACTTTTAGATTTCTATGAAAATCAAGGTGTCCTTAAAAACATCGATGGTTCTCGACAAATTGATAATGTTACTGAAGATGTTATTCAAATTCTTGAATCATTATAGTAATGACGCTTTCACCCCGAATTCGCCTAACTTTAGGTGGTTCTTGAACGCGTGAATGCGTTCAATTTTAAGAATCAAGATAGTATTTAGGTTTTTGAAATACAATCGGAGTGATTACGAGAAGCGATAAGTATTTGAAGTGTTGTCGAATGCAAATCTTAAGTATTAAATCATCCCAATTTTATAAACCTGTGCTTATTCTATGTGATTTAATCACCTAAAGTATGTCTCTAATTTTGGACCAGGTTTTATAACATGAAATACATCCGTATTTCACGAGAATGAATAGAAAAAGGGGGAAATGATCATGGCTAAACAAGATGTAATCGAATTAGAAGGTACTGTATTAGATACTTTACCAAACGCTATGTTTAAAGTAGAATTAGAAAATGGACATGAAATTTTAGCACACGTTAGTGGTAAAATCCGTATGAACTATATTAGAATTCTACCTGGCGACAAAGTAACAGTTGAAATGTCTCCGTATGACCTAACACGCGGAAGAATCACTTATCGTTATAAATAATCGTCACTCCAAATACAAGGAGGTATACAAAGATGAAAGTAAGACCATCAGTAAAACCAATTTGCGAAAAATGTAAAGTAATTCGTCGTAAAGGTAAAGTAATGGTGATTTGTGAAAATCCAAAACACAAACAAAAACAAGGCTAATAAAAGAGAGGTGTAAATAAATGGCTCGTATTGCAGGTATTGACGTACCACGTGAGAAACGCGTAGTAATTTCGTTAACTTACGTATATGGTATCGGAAAAACAACAGCACAAAAAATTCTTAAAGAAGCAAATGTATCTGAAAGCACACGTGTTCGTGATTTAACTGATGACGAATTAGGTCGTATCCGTGAAGTTGTAGATGGTTACAAAGTTGAAGGGGACCTTCGTCGTGAAAGAAACTTAAACATCAAACGTTTAATGGAAATCGCTTCATATCGTGGAATTCGCCACCGTCGTGGTTTACCAGTTCGTGGTCAAAACACTAAGAACAATGCGCGTACGCGTAAAGGACCAGTTAAAACAGTAGCGAACAAGAAAAAATAATAAGTAAAGGAGGCACATATAAATGGCACGTAAACAAGTATCTCGTAAACGTAAAGTGAAAAAGAATATTGAAAGTGGAATGGCTCACATTCGCTCAACATTCAACAATACAATCGTAACGATCACTGATGAGTTTGGTAATGCATTATCATGGTCTTCAGCAGGTGCGTTAGGATTCAAAGGTTCAAAAAAATCAACTCCTTTTGCAGCTCAAATGGCTTCAGAAACAGCTTCAAAAGCTGCTATGGAACATGGTTTGAAAACTGTAGAAGTTACAGTTAAAGGTCCTGGCCCAGGTCGTGAATCAGCGATCCGTGCGTTACAATCTGCTGGATTAGAAATTACAGCTATCAGAGACGTAACACCAGTTCCTCATAACGGATGTCGTCCACCAAAACGTCGTCGTGTATAATTTTTGTTAGTTCTAACGTTCAAGAGTCACTGGATAGAAATTAATAAAGTTTAATCGACGTTTATAAGGAGGATATATTTAAATGATTGAAATCGAAAAACCTAGAATTGAAACAATAGAAGTTAGTGATGATTCTACATTCGGTAAGTTCGTTGTTGAACCGCTAGAACGTGGTTATGGTACAACACTAGGCAACTCCTTACGTCGTATCCTATTATCTTCATTACCAGGTGCGGCAGTTAAAAATATCGAAATTGAAGGTGTTCTTCACGAATTCTCAGCAGTTGAAAATGTAGTTGAGGATGTTACAACTATCATTATGAACATCAAGAAATTAGCTCTTAAAATATATTCAGAAGAAGACAAAACACTGGAAATCGATATTAAAGATGAAGGTGAAGTTACTGCGAAAGATATCATGCATGATAGTGATGTTGAAATTTTAAATCCAGATTTAAAAATTGCAACTGTTTCTAAAGGTGGACACCTAAAGATGCGCTTAATTGCTAATAAAGGTCGCGGATATGCTTTAGCTGAAAAAAATAACACAAGTGATTTGCCAATTGGTGTCGTTCCAATTGATTCACTTTATTCTCCAGTAAATCGTGTTAACTACACAGTTGAAAATACGCGTGTAGGGCAAAGTAGTGATTATGATAAATTAACACTTGATGTTTGGACAGATGGATCTTTATCTCCTCAAGAAGCAGTTTCTTTAGGTGCTAAAATCATGACTGAACACTTAAACATTTTTGTTAATTTAACTGATGAAGCACAAAATGCTGAAATCATGATTGAAAAAGAAGAAGATCAAAAAGAAAAAGTACTTGAAATGTCTATTGAAGAATTAGATTTATCAGTACGTTCTTATAATTGTCTAAAACGTGCAGGTATTAACTCTGTACAAGAATTAGCAGACAAATCTGAGGCAGATATGATGAAAGTTAGAAACTTAGGTCGTAAGTCTCTTGAAGAAGTTAAATATAAATTAGAAGATCTTGGTCTTGGTTTAAGAAAAGAAGACTAATAAAGGAGGTTAATTCATGGGTTACAGAAAATTAGGTCGTACTTCTGATCAACGTAAAGCAATGTTACGTGACTTAGCTACTCAACTTATCGTTTCTGAACGCATTGAGACTACAGAAGCTCGTGCAAAAGAACTACGTAAAGTTGTTGATAACTTAATTACTTTAGGTAAAAAAGGTGATTTAGCTTCACGTCGTAGAGCAGCTGAAACTTTACGTGACGTTAAAATCTTAGAAGATGACAAAACAATTACAGTATTACAAAAATTATTCAATGATGTTGCGCCACGCTATGAAGAGCGTCAAGGTGGATATACTCGTATCATGAAAGTTGGTCCACGTCGCGGTGACGGTGCTGAATCAGTAATTATTGAATTAGTATAATTTATTCTTTATTGAAGTGGCGTAAGTCACTTCAATCATTCTTTATAAATACAGTTTATTTAACACACACAAAGCAAATGAGTGCAATGATAATGTTTACCACACATAGATATTGTCTAGCTCAGAGTACTCCACCACATTTGAATGACTTATCGCGTGAACTCGTCTATGGTGGAGTGCGCGCTTTTTTATTTTCAAATCCGTTTATACGGATTTTTTTTATGCATAAATTTATCTGCTATAACTCATCATACTTTTGAGGCAATTAATGATTACATTTTCGTATGTATGCTGTAAAATAAAGAAGTAATTAACTTGTTGAAGGATGAATTTAAATGGTGCAGGAAAAAATTATTAGGTTCGCTAATGTTACATTTAAATATGATGAAAATGAACCAGCTGCACTACGCGATGTTACATTTGATATCGAAAAAGGTAAGTGGACGTCAATTGTGGGGCATAATGGTTCAGGGAAATCTACAATTGCTAAATTATTGATGGGTATTAATCAAAAATATATTGGCAACATTAATGTAGGTGAACTAACACTTTCTGAAGACTCAATAGATGAAGTCAGAAAACATATTGGTATAGTCTTTCAAAATCCAGATAATCAATTTATTGGTTCTACAGTAGAATATGACGTTGCTTTCGGTATGGAAAATCAAAGTGTTGAGTATGACATCATGCATCAAACTGTTGACTTAGTATTAAATGAAGTCGATATGACTGATATGAAGTCCTTTGAGCCGAGTCATTTATCTGGTGGTCAAAAACAACGAGTAGCGATTGCTGGTATTTTGGCAATGTCTCCAGATATTATGATTCTTGATGAGGCTACAGCTATGTTAGATCCTGAAGGAAAAGAAAGTATCATGAATTTAATTAAATCTATTCAAGATCAACATCAGTTAACTGTAATATCTATCACACATGATTTGGAAGAGGCTATCAATGCAGATGAAATTATCGTAATGAATAAAGGTCAAGTATATAAACAAGATGTGCCACAAGAAATATTTAAAGACGGCGCATATTTAAATGAAATTGGATTAGACTTGCCTTTCTCAATGAGAATGAATTATTTGTTGCATAACAACTATAAATTCACGACTTTTGAACAGTTGGTGAATCGTCTATGAAAATAATCTTTGATAATGTAACTTATGATTATAGTATAAAAACACCGTTTCAATATAGAGCTTTAAAAAACATTTCAACAACATTCGATAAATCTAAATTTTATGCAATAGTGGGCCAAACCGGTTCTGGTAAATCAACATTGATTCAACATTTAAATGCTATTTTAAAGCCGACTGAAGGACAACTTATAATTGATGATACGATTATTACTAAAAAGACAAAGTCTAAGAAGTTAGCGCCAGTTCGTAAGAAGGTTGGTATCGTATTTCAATTTGCTGAACACCAATTATTTGAAGATACAGTAGAAAAGGATATTATATTTGGTCCTCTTAACTATGGAATAGAAAAAGAAGCTGCTATAAATAAAGCTGAAGAATTAATAGATTTATTAGGAATGGAAAGAAGTATTTTAAAGAGATCTCCTTTTGAGCTCTCAGGAGGCCAAAAGAGAAGGATTGCAATCGCAGGTGTATTAGCTATGGAACCTGAGATACTTGTCCTTGACGAGCCTACAGTTGGCTTAGATCCAAGAGGACAACATGACATGATGGAATTGTTTAATGAAATTCATCAAACTCTAGGTATTACAATAATACTCATTTCTCATCAAATGGATATTGTACTTAAGTATGCAGATGAGGTTAAAGTTATAAAAGCTGGTGAAATAGTAGCAGAGGATAAACCTGTTAATATATTTATGAATCAAGAACTACTTAATCAAACTCACCTGCAAGCGCCTAAAATTATTCAACTTCAAAGAGCAGTTGAAAATAAATACAATATGAAGTTTGATCAGATAGCAACTTCTGAAGAGATGTTTAAAGATATGTATGAAAAGCAGGTGAAACGTTATGACTGATAAAATGATAATTGGTCGTTATATACCTGGAGATACAATCATTCATCGTTTAGATTCTAGAATGAAAATGATATACGTATTTTTATTTATGGTATTAATTTTCTTTTGTAACACTTGGGCTTCATATGCATTTATGCTCTTGTCTGTATTCGTTATTCTGTATTTATCTAAAATAAGATTTTGGTTTCTTATTAAAGGTTTAACTCCGGTTATGATTTTATTTATTTTTACATTTATTATGCATTTAATTGTAACTAAAGGTGGACCTGTTGTCTTAGATTTAAAGATATTTACAATTGAAGAGAACGGTATTAAGCAAGGTGCGTTTATTGTATTAAGACTTGTATTATTAGTGATGATTTCAACAATTATGACATTAACTACAAGTCCGATAAGCTTAACAGACGCTATAGAATCTATGCTAAGACCACTTAAAAAAATAAAGTTTCCAGTACATGAATTAGCTATGATGATGTCTATATCACTAAGATTTATTCCAACTTTAATGGATGAATTAGATAGAATTATTAAAGCTCAAACTTCAAGAGGATCAGATGTAACAGCAGGAAGTATTTTTAGTAGACTAAAAGCTATTATACCTTTATTGATACCGATGTTTATTTCAGCGTTTAAAAGAGCTGATGATTTAGCAGTGGCCATGGAATCTAGAGGATATAATGCTTCCAATCAACGAACAACATATCGTAAACTAAAATGGAAATTACGAGATAGCCTTGCATTAGCAACTATTCTTCTAATAGCCATATTATTATATTTATTAAGGAATTGAGGTGCAAACTTTGAGGATGTTAGTTAAAATTTCATATCACGGTGGTCAGTTTATGGGATTTCAAGTTCAACATCATGAGCGTACCGTGCAATATGAATTTGAAAGAATTCTAAAGAGAATGCATCAGACATTTGTTAGAATACACCCTTCAAGTAGAACAGATAAAGGTGTTCATGCAATCGAACAATATTTTCATTTTGATACACATTTAAATATCGCGCCAGATAGATGGATGTATGCTTTTAATTCTGCATTGCCTAAAGATATATATGTACAAAGTGTCGAACAAATTAAAGATGATTTTCATTGTAGATATGATTGTGTAGGTAAGAAATATCGGTACAAAGTGTATATAGACGAAGCAAAACATATATTTGAACATGATACAAAAGTTCAACAAAAGAAACCGGTAAATATACAAGAGATGAAAGAAGCAGCAAAACACTTTTTAGGAACACATGATTTCACAAGTTTTTGTTCTCAAAAAACGGAAGTGCAAAATAAAATTCGTACAATCTATCAAAGTGAAATAAACGAAACACAAGATGGGTTTGAATTTGTCGTAACTGGGTCGGGTTTTCTTTATAACATGGTCCGTGTGATGGTTGCCTATCTAATACTTGTAGGTGAAGAAAAGAGAAGCGGCAACGAAATTCATACTTTACTTGAAGAGCGTGATAGAAAAAAAATACCCCATACAGCGCCAGCACATGGACTGTATTTAGAAAAAATATATTTAGACAAAGAAGAACTAATTAATGAATTTGGAAGAAATATCGAAATATATAATAAAAATTCATCAGAAAATGTTTAAAACCAATTGACAAAAAGCTAAATAAATTATATTATAGTTAACGGTATTGTTTTATATCCACCACCACGATAAGCCCCGGAATCTTATTGTGTTTTAAGATATAGAAGCAGGAATCAGATAACGGAATTTAAGATGTATGTTTTTTTCTTTGGTACAGGTTAATTCATACATCTTAACCAAGAACTTTTTTAAATTTTAGGAGGACACTACAATGCGTCAAACATTTATGGCTAATGAAGCAAACATCGATCGCAAATGGTATGTTGTTGATGCTGAAGGACAAACGTTAGGTCGTTTATCATCAGAAATCGCAACAATCTTACGCGGTAAACATAAAGTAACTTATACACCACACGTTGATACAGGAGATAACGTTATTATTATTAACGCTGAAAAAATCTACTTATCAGGTAACAAAGAACAAGATAAAATTTACTACCGTCACTCAAATCACCCAGGTGGAATCAAATCAGTTTCTGCTGGTGAATTAAAAGAGAAAAACCCAATTCGTTTATTAGAAACATCTATTAAAGGTATGTTACCTAAAAATAAACTTGGTGAAAAACAAGGTAAAAAATTATTCGTATATGCTGGTGCAGAGCATCCACATGCTGCACAACAACCTGAAAACTACGAGTTACGTGGTTAATTAAGAGGAGGATACTACATTGGCACAAGTTGAATATCAAGGCACAGGTCGTCGTAAAAATTCAGTAGCACGTGTACGTTTAGTACCTGGTGAAGGTAACGTAACAATTAACAAACGTGACGTACGTGACTACTTACCATTTGAATCATTAATTTTAGATTTAAACCAACCATTTGATGTAACTGAAACTAAAGGAAACTATGATGTTTTAGTTAACGTACAAGGTGGAGGTTTCACAGGACAAGCACAAGCTATCCGTCACGGAATTGCACGTGCATTGTTAGAAGCAGATCCAGAATACCGTGGTTCTTTAAAACGCGCTGGATTACTTACTCGTGACCCACGTATGAAAGAACGTAAGAAACCTGGTCTTAAAGGTGCTCGTCGTTCACCACAATTCTCAAAACGTTAATATTCTTTCAAATATATCAAGGTTTTGGACTATTATATGGTGGTAATTGGTGTAATTATCAATTAAACATCTATATATTAAGAAAAGCATCAGCAAATTTGCTGGTGCTTTTTTATTTATATTCTATATTAAATAATATTCTAAGTTTATACATATAGACATTATCTCGCATTTAAAGCATATATATACGCTATATAATTTGCAAGATCACCTACACACTTTCTATTAATATTTTCTTTTTCATCACCTAAATCAGAATAAATTTTGAATACATTGAACCATTCTACATTTAGATTTTTTGACTCAAACACTCTCCTTATAATGTTTAGTTTTACTAATAAACCATCATGAATAGCACTTCTATTTTTATCACGATCAATTCTTTGTTGTTTGTTTAGTAATAACCAACTGCTTCTCTCTGCTGTATATTTAGAACATGCATTGATAAAATCATTCCAATATTCCATTTCTTCAGAATCATTTAGGTCTATATCTTGAACAATAGTGCTATAAATTTTCTCGCTTTCTTCAAAAGTTAAAACATCTTTATCTTTTGTTAAATAAGTTGGTATCATATTATAGTTCCTCCATTGAAAATTAAAGTGAATTTAATAAATTTAAAGCATCAGCATCTTGTTGGTGTTTCTTTTCTGGCATTAATTCTAAGTAATAATTTTGAGTAGTTAATATTGAGCTATGACCTAGGCGCTTTGAAATATAATCAAGTCTTAAACTATCATTAGAAAATAGAAATGACGCATGTGAATCACGTAGACCATGGAATGTAGTACGTTTAATACCAAGTTCATCAAGTAACTTTGCTAGTATTTCAGATTGCTTAAAACCATCTCTGCCAAATAAATACCCATTATTTTTCTCTTTGACTGTTATTAAGTGATTATATACTTCTTTGTTAATACTAACATCTCGTTTTGAGTGTTTTGTTTTTAATAGTATATCATCACTATGAGGGCTAATGGAACGTTTTATACGTATACCGTACTCATATATATCTTCTTTTTTTATTCCCAATAATTCACCGCCTCTTGCACCAGTTTCTATTGCTAGAAGTACTAATATATGAAAATCATTTTTGGGATTATGCAATAAGTATAATCTTAACTTTTTAAAATCTGTTATTGATAAAGCTTTATTTCTTTTATCCAGTTCTTTACCTCTAGTTTTAACTAGCCCAGCAAAGTCTGATGAAAGCAAACCTCGTCCATAGGCATAACGAAGTGAAGTTCTAATTTTTAGTAAAACTTCAGTTGTAGTTTTTCTTGAATGAGTTTTACCATATTCATCAATCTTCATTTGCACAACAATATCATTTAAATCACTTAATTTTATATCTTTAAACAACCCTTTTACAATAGGGATTGTGCGTTGATAGTTAATAAATGTTGCAGTTCTAACATCATTCTTCTTAACTAAATGTACCCAATTTTCAAAGAAAGAAGAAAATGTTTCATTTCTATTAGCTAGATCTACGCCATTACCTTTGGCAATCTCGTTTTGCATTGCCCAACGTTTTGCATCTGTGAGAGTTTTGAAAGTTTTCGTTATACGATTATTAACTCCATTTTTATAATTAGAAATTTGTACTCTATATGATTTGCCTCTTTTTGTTATTGTTGCCATAATAATACCTCTATGATTAATTTATTGATTGTTCCAAGATAAAATTTGTAAGCTCTTTGACGGTATATCTTTCATGTTTTCCAACCATAAATCTCTTAAGTTTATCAGAACTTCTAATGTATTTATCAAATGATTTAGGGTCTACACCTAAGAAGTTTGATGCTTGCTCCCTTGTTAATAAAAAAGGTAATTTTAAATCTTCCATAAACATCACTCCTTTAATTTGATCTTTTTGTATTTAACTTTATTATTTAATAATCGCCCATCTTTATAAAATTTAGAATTGTAAGTGGATTCATAAACAACTGGTTGGTTTTCAAAAAATTTTTCATCAGACAAAACTTTAAATTCTTCAACTTTTTTTAGGTTTCGTGAAGAATAGTAAGACTTCTTCCCCATACTTTCAAGTAATTCTTGTGCCATTCCTTTTTCCATGTATTTAGAGACATATCTTCCAGCATTAGAGGAGTCGTCTATTTCATGTATCTTATTAATTCTAACAGCACCATGCCTCCATATTTTTAGCAATTTACTGTGAGGAACATAGGGAAAACTAAATAACATCATGTGTACATGCCAGGCACCACGTTTTTGCTTTTCTAATACTGCGATATATTTTATTAGCCGCTTTTTTGTACCTAATACATGATAATTTAAACGCGTTACAAATTTATCAAACAAATTATTAAATAATGATCTATCTGTTATATTTTCTTTAGTAGTAAGCGTCAAGAAGCTTGTTTGATTATTAAAATTGACATCTACCAAACGTATCAGTTTCCATTTTGCTTGTTGACGTGTCTTTGCTAATCTTTTTAATTTTAAATTTTGTTTATCTGTATCTAATTCATCAAAATCTAATTTACTTTTTTTCTTTTTTCGACTAGTAATTTCATAATCTGCAATAATTGGATATTCATATTCATATACTTCAATATATGAACCAGTACGGATTATTTTTTGATTATAAGTCATATGAATAATCCTCCAATTTTTCAAGAATCGTATGTCTATATAATAAATAAACACTGAAGGGAATTTCATTCCCTTCAGTACAACTAAAGCTAAGACCAAGAACAGGCGTTCCACTGACACGCTCCGCTTGCTCAACTACGTTGGCAGTCCCTGTTCTTGTTCCTAGCTAAGTAGTACGAAAGTACTATTTTCTTACAGGGACAGGGAGTACATCAGTACAATTGAACCAGAGGTTCCCATTAAACTGGCCTATTGTTAAATCCTGTAAAACAACAGGGGTAGTTTTATTATTTTTTAAATCACTTACTGATAGAGTAGGGTTTAAATTTTTGACTTTAATATTTATCATCTCCATGAAAAAAGGAGACTCGTCTTCTTGAATGCTTATGTTAAGTTTATAAGCATCTAATTTTCCTGTTTCATGATGTAATACTTCCGTATATCCTTTAACAGCTAGAAAGTCATTACCTAAAGCTTCTGCATTTAAGAAATCGTTTAGTTTTATTGCCATGATATTTTCCTCTTTTCATAATTTAATATTTTTATTTTTCAGCTTGGAAAGCTGACTGCCCTTATCACTCGGCAGCTCCGTGATGATCTACTTTTTTATTCATTCGATAAACCGTTGAATGAATAAAAAGAGTAGATTTAATTGTTTTGTACCTCTGGAATATATTTCTTCAATTCCTCTATAAAATCATATTGGTCTGTATCAATAAGTGGACTTTCGTAATACTGTGCTTGTTCTTTGCCACTGCCTTGTAAGTAAAGGAGTCCAGCACCTTTTACCTCAATCGGAATAGTTACATCTGGGGTAGCTGAACCAAACATCATACGTAGACCTTCTGAACTGTTAAAACCTAGTGAGACTCTTAGAGAAAAGTTATCTCTTAATTCTGTACTTAAGTTATTAGCATTGATTTGTTGGCCAGCTATTAATATAAAACACCCAGCTTGGCGACCTAATAAGATGATTTGCTTAATTCTATCCATTGTTTCATTAATTATCTCTTTAGACTTTTTATCTGTGCCATATGCCTGAAAAGCTCCAATTTCATCAAACAATATCCATACTGGTTTAAATCCATGAGTTTCAAAATTTGATCCATAGATGAAGTTTTCATTCATGTAGTCATATCTAATTTTCATTTCATCTACTGCTAGGCGTATAACACGAGCAATATTATTTGGAGTGGTTGCTACATTTTTTTGACCTAGATAATTGGATAAGGCACCTAGGTCAGAATTCTTAGGATCACATAAGTAGGTGGTAGATTTTTGCTTTAAGAATTCGATTAACAAGAAACTCATAAACATGCTCTTACCACTACCAGTACCACCCGAAATTAAAATATGAGGTGATTTAGCTGGGTTATACGTCACACCATAACCAATATTAATTTCATTAGAATTATTGTATGCTGCCTCTTGAGAAGTAACATTTAACCTTTGTGGCTTATTAATTCTAAAGTGGTATTCAGTAGCATTATGACGTATTATCTTCTCATCCATAGGTAAATCGAATAAACCTTGTAGTTCCACATCTAAATTTTGTATTTTGACATCAAAGTAATTCCCAGTCATCAATGCCAAGATAACTATTTCATCATTAGTGATAGAGTAAGAAAATCGGGATGAGGTGATAATGCCATTTGAATCTTCATTAAATAACTTATTGTCCATGATGAACTCCAGTAAGTCATAGTGCAAAAAATATTTGTCACTATAAAGGTTCTTTAAGTTTTTAAACCATTTAATCTGTTTTACAATCAATATCATACCTATAATCCAGAGTAGAAAAGTAAATATAGCATTGTCTACCATGAATGAAATAATGAATATACCAAGGATGAGATATAGAATTATTAATCTAAAGTATTTAATATATTTTGGTAGTGATAAAAATATGAGATCATTATCGTACATACTGACAATCGGTTTTTCATTCTTTTTAAAAAAATATAATATCTTTTTCATAGACTACCTATTAAAACGCTTTATAAAATTTAGAATCTTAATCTTGAAGAGATAGTATAAGGTAATGAAAATAAAAATTGATGTAACCGTGTAGAAAAATGCATTATCCGTAATAATGGTTATAGAGCTATAGCAAAGTAGAACAGTAATGACTGATGATATAATCAATTTGATTTTTAAACTCAAATTAAGCATCTCCTTTAAATTTTTATAGTTGCAGTGTACAATTACCTACTTTCTTTTTAAAAAAATGGATAACTCAATTAAAATATATATGAAACCTAGTAAAATGCCGGTTATAAAAGTACGTTGTAAATCGTAACCAATATATAGATACCTGTAAGATCCAGTATGTTCTGTTACATTGAAATCTATCTGAGGTTGCAAGTTTACTCCACTAATTACAGTTAGTATTAAAAAAATGTTAATAACTATTAGTTGATACACATTATGCATTTTCATTTTTATTTTTATTTCCTTTCTTTTCAAATTTTAGCGAGAGGCAATAGCTACTGTATTATTTTTATATTTTTATAGTTGCAGTCAAAATTGCGTGATCTGGAAAACCTACTTGTTTCTTATAATCTACTCTATCTGTGAAATCCCAGTCATATTTAACGTTAGTTATTTCTGAATCCGATATTTTCTTTGTCACAATATGATCAAGCTTACACTGATTTTTTGGACTTGATTTCCACGAATACGATTCTACAGGTGTATGTAACCTAAAGCCCTTATTTCTCAATAAATCTTTTATTAAATAATAGTTATAATGTTCTCTTGCCAGTCCTTTGTAAGTCTTATCTACATCAAATTCACTATGCTTACCATTATTCAAATCTCCGAGTAACAGGAATTCATTATCGTTTTCTAACCCAGAAATATAATCAATCATTTTTTCTAATTGCATTCTACGATCTAGGAATTCTTGATTAGCTTCTTCTTGACTGTCGTACCCATCAATCTTTATACGTGCACCCACTATGTTAAATTCATTGATTTTTAAGTGTAATAAGTTCGGCAATGTTTCAATGTTATCAAAGTAATGTATTTCAATATCACTTGTGACTATAGTGTGCTTAACTGCTATCAGGATTTGATTCGTATTTTTACCGTGTTTTGATTTTTCTACTCTGTATCCTGCACACATAAGTTTATTAATAAATTCTTTATGATTCTGTACATCACTATATTCTGTAAGAACTATGACATCTAAATTTCGTTTTAATAACTCTTCGAAAACTAAAATAGGTATTACTGTATTATTTGAACCTGATCTTTGATTGATATTCCAACATCCTATATTTAATGTATTCATTTCTTACCTCCAATTATTTTTGTTGTTTTATTTATTAGTTCTATTTAAATGGAGGGGGACGAGAATAATTCATATAAATAAATCTCCTTTCACTTTTAGATAATAATCGTCTACCCAATTATCTAAATAAAAAGTAGTATCGTCTACTCATTATTTTAACAAAAGAATAATCGTCTACTCAATAGGGTGTAAATTTAAAGATCAAAATCTTGATCTTTAAAAATAAATTTTATGATTATCTTGTTTGAGAACATATGATTTTAATATCATTCTAACTACAAAAGATTTATATACAGTCCTTTGCATTTCTAATTCTTTATTAAATATTGTAATTAAATTAGTAATTAGATCTATACTATCATCATTTAGAGATAATGCAGTAGGGTTTATAGATGTATAATGATTAATAATACCTTCATACTCTGTGTGATTGTAAACTTTTAGCCAATCTATATTTAAATAATCGGTTTTCAATTCTGAACAAATTCTATTAAAGATATCACTAAATGTTAAATTAATTCCTTCACTTTTAAGTGTATTTAGCTTCATTTCTTCTAGTATAATTCTTGCTTCTTGTGACAACCTCATTTGAACTCTCATATTTTGTTTTCCTTTCTTACATGAATAATCGTCTACCCATATATTAGTTTATATATATATAAATGTCAACAGTTTTGGTGTAAAAAGTAGTAATACATATACATATCAATAACTTAAAAAGGAATTAAATACTTATAAATCATATAATTTTATGTACTTACCTGTATTATAAAGTATTGAAATTACATGAAATTGAACAAGGTTATTTCTCAAAACGTTAGGCTGCAGCTGTTGCAAGTTTACTTGCTTACAGATGGAGTCCGCAAATTGCACAAGCAATTTGTGTTCAATTGAAAATACGTTTAAAGCACTTCTCGATTTATTCGAGGAGTGCTTTTTTGTATGTATTTTTATAGCTTTACTCTATGCAGGTATCATTAAAATGTTAAGAACAAATGATGATGTATAATAAGAATAAGAACATACATAGGAGGCTATAAATGAATATTTATCATACAGATGTTTTCTTATACAATAACGAAGGTGGTAATCCCTGTCCTGTCATTTTAGATGCAGATGATATGTCTTTTGATGCAATGATCAATGTCGCTAAAGAGTATAATGTTGAAGTTGGTTTTGTGCTGAAAAGTAGTGATGCATCATGTGATTACCAATTTAAATACTTTGTACCTAAAAGAGAAATGGAGATGTGTGTGCATGCCACGATAGCATGTGTCACGGTTCTAAAAGAAGAAGGACTATTAAATAAAGACCATTTATTAGTCGAAACTTTATCTGGAACGTTGAGTATTGATGTTATCGGAGACGATTCTGATTTTAAAGTACAAGTAAAACAAGGGGAAGCGAAAATAGGTAATAATAATATTGATAAGTCAGCAATAGCAAAAGCATTAAATATTTCAGAAAATGAAGTCTCAAACAATCCAATAAAAAATGTTTCAACATCTAGATTTAAAACGATTATTGAATTAAATGATATTGAAATATTAAATAATTTAAATCCTCAATTTGATTATTTATGGGAAGTATGTGATCAAATTGGTTCAACAGGATTTTATCCATTTGTTCGAGTAGATGAAGGCATATATCATGCAAGGCAATTTCCTAACAATAATGGATATAACGAAGATCCAGCAACAGGTGTTGCAGCGTCGTCATTAGGGATATATATAGAACAAGTACTTAATCATAAATATGATGAAATCACTATTTATCAAGGATTTGCAATGAACAGACCAAGCAAAATATTAGTAGCTCCAAATGGTAATACTAACAGCGTAGTTGGACAAGCGGTTATCAGGTAGGGTAAGTGATGAATAATAATGTATTTATCGAAAAACAATAACTTTTATTGATAAACAATAAATAAGATGTTACAATTTTATTGAATAACGATAAAAGGAGAGGGAAATATGAATACGATCAATAAATATGAAAAAAGAAATTACTGGTTTATACTAGTTACAATGATATTGAGTATTGCAATTTTAGTTGTGAATCTAGTTGCCTTTTTTAAAAAAGTACCTTTAGATACAGTTTTTGATATGAAAAATGGTGTATTTTTCTATTTGATATGCTTTATTATTCAAACATTATTAGTTATTACATTTTTTATTATAGTTTTAAGATTTTTAAAGGTTATAAATAAAAAGGATTTCTTTAATTCAAGGAATTATAATAAGATATTCTTTTCTTCGATATTAATTATTGTATATGCTACTTTGAATTCTATGAAAGGAATTATAGATATTGATGTAACATATAAAGCGTTATTAAATACAGCGCCGTTTACGACTATTTTGTTATTGAATATTGCATCAATGATGCTAAACTTTCTATCTATATACAATGAATCAGAATCCATTAAAAAGGAAAATGATTTAACTATTTGAGGGTGAGAAAATGATAAAAATCAAATTAGATGAAATTTTGAAACAAAGAAATGTATCTTTGACTGAACTCGCCCAATCTGTTGATATTACGATTGCTAACTTATCTATTCTGAAGACTGGTAAAGCAAAGGCTGTGAGATTTAGTACGCTAGAGGCGATTTGTGAATATTTGGATTGCCAACCTGGTGATATTATAATTTATGAGAAAGATTCTGAATGAAATTTTATATTTGTATTTTTTGCACTTCATTTTTATATAGCGTATTCTTAAGGTATTAAATGAATGTAGGTGATATTTATGATAGAAAAGTTACATCAAGTTATGTTATATGTTGATAATCAAGAAAAAGCTATAGAATTTTGGAAAGATGTATTAAACTTTGTAGTTAAGTCTGAAGATGAGTTACCTGATGGGTTTAAATCTGTAGAGATAGCACCTAATGAACATGCTGAGACTTCGTTTGTATTATTTGATAAAGCATTTATTAAAAAGTACAGTCCTGAGGTTAGTATGGAGACACCGTCGTTAATGTTCAAAGCATCAAACTTTGATGAGTTGTACAAGTCGTTAAACGAACAAGGATTAACAGGTCATGATATCATTGAAATGCCTGAGGGTAGAGTATTCAACTTTCATGACAAGCAAGGTAATTACTTTGCTATAACAGAATAAGCTGGAGGGAATTTACATGTTAGAACAACAGTTCCAAATTTCATATAATATGCTATCAAATATTATTAAAGACGTTGATGAGAAACAAGCAGATTTTCAGTTAGAATTGGCTAAAAATAATATTAAATGGCAACTTGGTCATTTAATTATGGCGAATGAGTCATTCGTATTTGGTAGTAAAGAAGAAGGAAATTTACTTGGTGAAAAATTAGGTAAATCATTCTCACCTGGCACTTCACCAGAAAGTTTCACGGGTGTTGAACCAACTTTCCAGGAATTGAAAGGTATTTTAAATCAACAGTTAGAAAGAATATTAAATGCTTTAGATGTTCAAATGGATAAATCAAGAAAAGAACCATTAGCAAATATGACTACATTTGGTGAAACAATTTCATTTGCTATTACGCATACAAATTATCATATCGGTCAAATTAATTTAATGAAAACAATGTTAACTAAATTAGATCAAGGCGTATAAAAAATAGAAAAGAGGCTGTGACATTTATTGTCGCAGCCTCTTGTTATATTATAGGCAGTAGATTTCTGTGTAACTTCTATTATAGGCATGCTTTTTAAAGAAGTTGGTATAAAAAGACGGTGTATTAAAAGCAGTTCCTAGCAAACTTGCTGATAAGAGGTGCATTAAAAGCAGTTCCTAGCAAACTTGCTGATAAGAGGTGCATTAAAAGCAGTTCCCAGCAAAATTGCTGATAAGAGGTGTATTAAAAGCAGTTCCTAGCAAAATTGCTTATAAGAGGTGCATTAAAAGTAGTTCCCAGCAAAATTGCTTATAAGAGGTGCATTAAAAGTAGTTCCCAGCAAAATTGCTTATAAGAGGTGCATTAAAAGCAGTTCCTAGCAAAATTGCTGATAAGAGGTGTATTAAAAGCAGTTCCCAGCAAAATTGCTGATAAGAGGTGGGTAAAAAGCAGTTCCCAGCAAAATTGCTGATAAGAGGTGGGTAAAAAGCAGTTCCCAGCAAAATTGCTTATAAATCAGTCCATATGCACATAACTTGAGTGAATTGTAACTTTTGATATGATTGTTACACTAAAAAAGAAAGAGCCTTAAACACTAATTTGTTTTAGGCTCTTTCTCATTTTTCTTTGAACATTCGAAACATAAGAGTGTTTTATCTTCTTGTACGACGCCTTCAATAAAGCCACTATGACAATAAATATTTGAATTGCATGCTTTACATTTTCCGACAAATTCTTTTTCCATTTAATCACACCTTAAAATTCTATTTTCGTTCTTAAAAATGATATGATAATTATATATAGACTAACATATTTTTTATTGGAGTGATTGAAATGGCTTTAGAAATGAAACCGAATTGCGAAAAATGTGGTTATGAATTTCATAGTAAGAGTAACGCATTTATCTGTGTGAAGGAACATACATTTTGTAGAGAATGTGCGGAAAATTTATTTTACGTATGTCCTGAATGTAATGGTGAACTTGTTGTTCGTCCTAAAGTTCAAGCTGATGAAAATAAAATAATTAGAGATAGATAATATATAGATGAGGTGATGTATTGAATATTTCTATTTTAAATGTAGAGGACGTAAATAAAATAGTTCCAATATTTGATGAATATCGCGTTTATTTTGATCAACAATCTAATGTAGATGCTGCTTATGATTTTTTGTATAATAACTTATCAAATAATGATGCTGTTATTTTTATAGCTGAAGATGAAGAAGCTGTAATTGGATTTTTACAATTATATTCGATGCTGTCTTCGATGAAAATGTCAGAAATGTTGATTATAAATGATTTATATTTAACAGATGCAGCTAGAGGTAAACACATAGGAGAGCAGTTAATGCATCAAGCATTTAAATATGGTAAAGATAGTGGCTATGAGACAATATCTTTAGAAACTGAAAAATCTAACATCGGTGGTAATCGGTTATATACGAAACTTGGTATGCAAGTCGACGATGAACACAATTATTATAGTAAAGAATTATAAAATTAAGGTGAGAGGTGAATTTTAAATGAAAGCAATTGGATTTAAGAGAACTTTTGATTTGAAAGAATCAAATGAATTTGAAGAGCTTGATTTACCTATTCCCAAAGCTAACGGACGAGATATATTAGTAAACGTGAAAGCAGTTAGTATTAATCCAGTAGATACAAAATCAAGAGTTACCAATGAAGGTGAATTTAAAATATTGGGTTATGATGCTGTAGGTGTTGTTGAAGCGGTAGGAGATAATGTTGAATTGTTTCATGTAGGTGATGAAGTATATTATTCAGGTTCAAACATGCGTCAAGGATCTAATGCAGAATATCAATTAGTTGATGAGAGGCTTGTAGGTATTAAACCTGAATATTTATCTTACGCCGAAACAGCAGCATTACCTTTAACAGCAATTACATCATTTGAAGCACTTATTGAAGGATTAAGTATATCGACTAATCCAGAAGATAATAAAGATAAAAAGTTACTCATAATAAATGGTGCTGGAGGAGTAGGGTCAATTGCTACTCAAATTGCTAAAGACCTTGGATTAACTGTTATAACGACAGCATCAAGAAAAGAAACGAGAAGATGGTCTGAAAAAATGGGGGCTGATATTGTATTAAATCATAAACACCATTTACCAGACGAATTAAAAGCACATAAAATCAATGAAGTAGATTATATATTTAATACGCATAGTAGTGATGCTTACTTTAATGTAATGGCAGAAATGATTAAGCCTAGAGGTAGAATCGTTGCGCTTGTTAACTTTATGAACAATGTTAATTTAAACTTATTAAAAGATAAAAGTGTAACATTCTCATTTGAATTTATGTTTACAAGACCAAAATACGAAACAGAAGATATGAAAGCACATCATGAATATTTAAGAAAACTGACATATTTACTTGATAGAGGAACAATCAAAACAACCTTCCATACTAAATTAAAAGGACTAAGCGTAGAAAGTATAACAGAAGCGCATAGATTAATTGAAGAAGGCAAAAGTATTGGAAAAATTGTAATAGAATATTAGAGATATGTACGTTTTATCTGATATCTATATATGTTTAAAAAATAGCCATTTGCAACGATTTTGTAAAGTGCGGACGCCTGAGGGAATAGTATGCGTGAGAGACTACAGGCTCGAGCCATACCCCTAGGCAAGCATGCACGTACAAAATCGTAATATTATATAAAAAATAAGCATATCACTGTAATACTGAAGAAATCAGTTTAGTGATATGCTTATTTATTTTGAGTTAGGATTCATGTCCTAACTTTTTTAAATACATATTAATAGTCGTTTTCGTTTGCTAGACGTCTCAAGTGTGGATACTTAGAACGTACTACATATACTAGAAGTGTAAGAGCTGCGAAAACAATCGCAATAAGTCCTATTATTAGCATTGATTGTCCATACGATACATCACTTGTGAAGTTAAAGATATTTTCTCTTAAAGCTTTAATGACATAACTCATTGGCGAGAATGGATGTAAGTCTTGGAAGATCTTACCTGATAATTGTATTGGGAAAGTTCCTTCACTAGAACCTAATTGTAGTATCAGTAAAATGATTGCTAAGAATTTACCAATATTACCAAGTACTACAGTTAAGAACGTTACAATCATATATGCTGCGATACTCCATAATAGTAAGGTTAAAGTAAAGTAACCCGGATTAGCTATTTCAATTTCAAATCCGTATAAGCACAATATAGTTAATACTAAGGCGGATCCAATAGCTTGCATCATAAATATAGTAAACTTACTTAACCACCATTTAAATCCAGTTGATTCTCCAATTCGTTTGTCGATAGGGTATACTGCTGAGAAAGCAACTGCTCCAACATATAAACTCAATGAAAGGATATATGGTGCGAAACTTTGACCATAGTTGTCTACTTCGGTTAAATCATCTTCGTTTGAAACAACAGGACTGTTTATCGCTTTAACATTTTTCTCGTTAAAGTTTTGGTCTTCTGATTGTTTGATTGCTTTATCAATATTTTGTTTTAATTTATCATTATTTTGTTGTAAATCATTTAAACCTTGAGATACTTGCATACTTCCTTGTAAAAGTTGCTGTCCTTCTGCTCCAGCCATTGGTGCTAACTGTTCTAAGCCAGATTCAACTTGTTTATTTCCATCGATAAGTTGTGACTCTGCATCTGACATTTGGCCAAGCGCTTTAGAAGTATCTTTATAACCATCTGTAAGCTTGTTCATACCTTTAAATGATTCGGAAATATATTTTTCACGAACAGAAGAACTTAAATTGTCTTCAACTGCTGTTACAGCTTTAGAGGCAATTTGAGAGCCTGTGTAACTATATCCTGGATTAGTCTTTACATTAAAGTCGATTTTTTTAGGATTCTTGTCTAACATTGAACCAGCATGTTTAGTAGTATCAGAAGGAATTGAAATAACTGCGAATGAGTTACCTTCTTCTAAATGTTTATCTGCAGTTTCTTGGTTAACAAATTCCCATTTGAATTTATCGTTGTCTTTTAAATTATCTTCTACATCGTTACCTATATTTGTTTTCTTACCATTTACTTCTCCGCCATTATCGTTATTAACGACAGATATTTTTAACTGATCTGTCTTGCCATAAGGATCCCATAAAGAGCCTACGAAAACAGAACTATAAATAAGTGGTATTAACATGATTGCAATTAAGGAAACAAGTAAGAATTTATGTGTCCACAGATTTTTTATGTCATCAAACATGTTTAGCATCGTCCTTTCCTGTTATAAGATTATTAGCTTTCTCAAGTTGTTTAACAAATGTGATGATTTCTTTATCTGAGAAATGAGAAGAAAGTTTACGATTAAATGTTTCATAAATAATATCTTCAGTACGGATAACAAGCTTCATTCCTTTTTCAGTTAACAGAACGGACTTCTCTCTTTTATCTTCACCTTGTTCAATTGAAATAAGTTCGAGGTTTTTTAATTTGTTTATTCTATTTGATATAGCTGTTTTAAAAACACCTTGCTTAGAAGCGATAAAACCATAAGTACATTTAGGAAAATCTTTAATTATTTTTAAAGTTTGATATTGTTCTTTAGAAATAACTTCATCTAATCCAGTATTATTTAAAATTTTACCTACTTCACTATGAATATTAATAATAGATTCTTGAAATAAGTTAAATGCCTTTTTTAATTCGTGTTCCATTTTAGTACACCTCCTGTACTTAATACAAAGAATATAGTACACCCTATGTACTATAAAAGCAAGAGTTTTAATTAAATTGAATTATATTTGAAGTTTTACCCATATTGTTAACGCTTACTTCCATATTCGTTTTATAATAGAAATGTAGAATTGATAACTCAACGGGAGGTTATTTTATGAAAAAGTTAATGAAAGAAAAGACGAATTTTGTTGCTGACATGCTTAAAGGTATAGAAGTAATGGATAACTCAGTTGAAATTATAAGTGATAATGTCGTTGTTCGAAAAAAAGTTAAAGCAAGTGGCGTCGCTTTAGTTTCTGGTGGTGGATCGGGTCATGAACCGGCACATGCTGGTTTTGTTGCTGAAGGAATGTTAGATGCTGCTGTTTGCGGTGAGGTATTTACTTCGCCAACACCAGATAAAATTCTAGATGCAATTAAACATGTTGCTACTGATGATGGCGTCCTACTGATTATTAAAAATTATGCTGGAGATGTCATGAATTTTGAAATGGCTCAAGAAATGGCGGAAATGGAAGGTATTTCATGTCAGTCTGTAATAGTCCGTGATGATATTTCTATAGATAATGAACAAGATAGAAGAGGTGTCGCAGGTACTGTTTTAGTTCACAAATATGCTGGATACTTATCTGATAATGGATATAATTTAACTGAAATTAAAGAAAAAGTAGAAGCGTTTATTGAAAGTATTAGAACGATTGGTATGGCTATATATCCTTGTTTAGTACCAACTACTGGTCAATATGGGTTTGATTTAGATGACAATCAGATGGAAATAGGTATTGGTATTCATGGTGAAAGAGGTATATATCAAGAAAAAATAGAAACGGTTGATGAAATTATAAATAGATTAATGCATGAACTTGAAAAAGAAATTTCTGATAAGTCGTTAATCGTTATGATTAATGGAATGGGTGCGACTCCAGATTCAGAACTTGCGATAATTGCACATTATTTCAACGAATATGCATCAAATAATCAACTTGAAATCAAAAAATACTTTGTTGGAAATTATATGACAGCACTTGATATGCAAGGCTTTTCTATTACACTTGTTCCTTATCAAGACGAACTAGAAGAGGCATTTAATGCACCAACTGAAAGTAAATATTTTAAATAGGAGGCATTTTTAATGAATGCAGAAACACTATTGAAAAATCTTAAGGATTTGAAAAATACATTTGAAGCGGAAGAACAAAATTTAACTAATTTAGATAGAGCAATTGGTGATGGAGACCATGGTGTTAATATGTTAAGAGGTTTTAAAGCGGTAGATGAGAAAGTGACTGGAGAAACAATCAGTGATGTCTTAAAATCTACAGGCATGACACTAATGAGTTCTGTAGGAGGTGCGTCAGGTCCACTCTATGGCTTCAGCTTTGTTAAAATGGCTGGACTCGATCATGATGAAATGACTCAAGACAATTTAATAGAATATATCAATACATTTAAAGAAGCTATTGCTACAAGAGGAAAAGTAACAGGCGGAGAAAAGACAATGTATGATGTAATATTAAAATCTTCAGAACATCTAGACAATGGGAATAAATTAACTGAAGAAAATTTACAACAATTTGCTGAAGATACTAAAGACTTAGAAGCAACTAAAGGTAGAGCTTCTTATTTTAAAAAGGATTCAATTGGTCATATGGATCCAGGTGCACAAAGTATGGTTTATGTATTAAAAGCTTTAAGTAAGGATGTGTAAAAATGGCTACTATAGGAATTGTTAGTCACAGTAAAGATATTGCACAAGGTGTTAAAGATTTATTAGAACAAATGTCTCCGAACGTAACAGTTATTGCAAGAGGTGGTACGAATGAAGGAGAAATTGGGACGAGTATCGACATTGTAAATGAAATTATTAATGAACTAACAGAAGATGCTATGATATTTTATGATATAGGTTCATCTGAAATGAATCTTGAGATGGCATTAGATTTATATGATGGACCTTACAAGTTATATAAAGTTGATGGTCCAATCGTTGAAGGTTCATTTTTAGCAAGTGTATCCTTATCAACAGGTGCGACATTAGAAGAAGCGATTGATAGTATCAAGAGAGAATTTTCGTAAAGCGCTTTAATTATTTACGAATTAATAAATATTAAATGATATAATTGCTCTACTAATGATTTTAACAAGGTGGAGAAATTGGAATGAAGATATCGAACAAGAAATTATATGAAAAAGTTGCAGATGTCATCATATTGGATATTAATGAAGGACGTTTAAATATAGGAGATCGTTTACCATCTATTAAAGCTTTATCTGAGAGCTTTGGAGTAGGTCAAGCAACTATAAGAGAATCCTTAAATGCATTAAGAGCTATGGGTTTTGTAGACATCAAACATGGACAAGGAACATTTATTATAGAAAGAGAAGAACCGCAATTTAACTTTGAAGCAATAAGTGGAAATGCTAAAGACATTGAAAATTTATTAGAAGTAAGAAATATAGTAGAAGTAGGCGTTGCAAGATTAGCTGCTAAAAATAGAACTGATGAAGATTTATTAGCTATAGAATCTGCATTGAAAGATATGCAATTAGCAATAAACGAAAATGAATTAGGTGAAGCATCTGACTTGAAATTTCATCTTGCCATTGCTGATGCAGCAAAAAATGATATCTTAAAGCAATTGTTATTAAACGTTTCCGATATTATGAGACATACGATGAAAGAAACAAGAAAAATTTACTTATATACTAAAAGTAAATCAATAGAAAAATTGTATAACGAACATAAAGAAATCTTTGAAGCAATCAAAAGCAAAAATGCTAAACTAGCACAAAGTAAAATGACATTTCATTTAGAAGAAGTGGAGAAAGTTGTACTAAATAACATTAGACACTCGGATAGTTGACTAATGGTAGGAGAGCTTGGGACATAAATACCCATTCTTAAATAAAAAGAGCTAATCCATATTTTCGGATTAGCTCTTTTTTCTTTATTTATAAAATCTACGATTTTGTACGTGCATGCTTGCCTAGGGT